>CAZCPK010000071.1:4735-12542 GCA_964500755.1 uncultured Anaerolineales bacterium | reverse complement strand
GTGCCAGCGGCGCTCCGCCGGGTCGTTTTCTCGCTGGCGGATACGCGCTGCGATCTCGGCGTCGTCGGCGACGAGCCGATAGGCGGGCATGGACATCCCCAACGTCGCCAGCGTCTGACGCAATTGCGCCAGCGATTCCGGCTCCTCGAAGACGTAGTTGATGACGAAGTTGGGGTAGCCGCCTTTGTGGACGTGAAAGTCGATGAGGTGGCGCAGCGTGCGGTAGAGGTACGTGACGCGCTGCTCGTCGTAGATCTCGAAGGGGTGCACGGCGCCGACGTAGTCCCCGTCGAGCATGACAGAGCGTTCGAAGCGCGCGTTCAGTTCCCAGGCGACGGAGGTTTTGCCGACGCCGCAGGGGACGTTGATGATGACGATCATGGTCTGCTGGCTCCTCGTGAAAGGTCAACGGATTGACCGGATGAAATGGATGGTTGCTTAGAATGCGTTGCGGGTTACAAGTTAAAAGTTGAACGTTAGTTTTTGTCTTGGGCCTGGCTGACGTATGTCAGCAGTCGTCTCGATGGCGTGGTGGTCGGCTGACGGCCCTAGGGTAACCTACGCTGTGGGCTTGTCAATCGGAGGCGGTTCTTTTTGAGGCAGGGCGTTACCCACAAGGTCTCCACCACAGATGGGCAACGTCTTGGCAATCTGCTGCGCGACCTCCTGCTCGCGTTCCGCAGCTATTGGGCAAAGAGAACGGCATAGATTCGCAGGCCGTCCCCTTCTGGTAGGGCCGGGCAACGTCCTTCGGGCGACCCGCGCGCATTTCGGCCCAGCGGTTGATCCTGAGCGGGCGGTGTGTAGTGAGTGGCGCCTTCCGCGGCGAGGACCCCGGTCTGACCTGTGCCATCACCATAGGCCAGCTGGCTGCCATCGGGCGACCAGGCCAGGCTGTTGTGGTCGTAGGTTACCTCGTCGATTTTGTCGGGAAATTCCGTCGGTACGGGCTCCGGTGCAAAGCGAAAGGCGTCCAGCACCCGGCTCAGCGTCTCCGGCTCTCCCTCCTGGCAGACCCGGGTGTGCCAGAATGCGTCGGCAGCCGTGCAGGTGCGCGTCCAGCCCTTGGAATGGGCGCGACACTCCCATTTTGCGTCTGATGCAGCAGGCGGGTGGGGTAAGCGTCGCCGTCGACTCCGGGGGAGGAGTACCCACCAGCGCGGTGGGCGCTTGAGGTGGACGTGTGCGTCGCCGGAGGTGAAGAAGACAGGGTCGGCGTGCTGCTGCAGGTGGTGAATCCGAGGAGATCCAGCAGCCCAACGAGCAGCAACGACGTGCTGCCCAAACGGATAAGCTCTCTCTTCCTCATATTCCCTTCCTCTCTTGACGGTCATTCAATCTGTGAAACGCAGTTCTTCCACGATCTGCTCAAAGACGGCATCGTGCGTGGATGTGAGGGGACGACGCAAGATCCGCAGCTCGCCGTCGTCCAGCCGCACGCGCAGCTCCTCGCTGACGGGGGTGACACGGGGCTGGAGGCGAGCTGCCGGATAGCCGGCCACGGTGGTGGCTTCGGCGTGGACGTAGGGCTGCGCTGCCCCGACGGTCTGCGTGAACCAGGTGGCGGCATCCGTTGTGAACGAGCGGAAAGTGCGGATGATTTCCAATTCCAGGTACTCCTCTCCCAGCGCGGCGCTCCCCGCTTCTTCGAAGGTGAAGTTTGCCAGGACGAGGGACCAGTAATCATCACGGCCTTGAACCTCGAGGCGCCATCCCTGTGGCGCGCTTAGTCGTAGCCCCAACGCCGGCAGCTCGTGGGTTTCCCAGGTAGAAACGGGGCCGGGATCGGGCAGCAAGCGGAGGGTGGCGGCGCTCTCGACGACCTCCGTGCTGCTGCGCTGCAGCGTCTCCAGCGTGCCCAGGAAGCTGACGTGCCCCGCCACTACCTCCGGCTCCCTGACCGCCGGATCCAGCGCCCAGAGGGTATAGGCAAGGCCGTCATAGCTCTCAAAGAGGATGCGCCGCCCATCGGGCGTCCACTGCACCCGCCCCGGCTGTTCGAAGTAGGTTGTGGTGGTCACGCTGGCGCTGCCGTTCACGTGCGAGATCACCAGGCGCGCGTGGCGTCCTCCGGCGTCGGCGGTCGTGACGCGCAGCGCGCCGTCCGGAGAGAGGAGGCCCGCCTGACCACCGCTCACCAGGGGCTGCGGACCGCTGCCATCGACCGGGAAGGCCCGCGACCCGTAGTGCGCGCTGACCCACACCGCGTCACAGTCCGGCGCCCATTGCAACATCCGGGGCATGCCCATCATGGGCTGCGGGCTGAACTGTCCCAGCGCGCGCTGCTCTCCCGAGGTTGCGTCGAGAAGCCAGACGGTGGCGGTGTACGCTTCTGCGGTGAATAGGGCAATCCGGCGGTCGTCACCGTCGCCGCAGCCGGGCGACCAGGTGGGATACCGCACCCGTTCCGGAAAGCGGGCCAGCAGGCGTGGCTCGTCCTGCCCGACGACGTCCTGGACGTAGAGCTCGCCCTCCTCTTCCGGCGGCTGCAGATCGGCTTCTCTCTGGAAGACGACGCGGCGGCTCTCCGGTGCCCAGGTCGCTGTCAGCAACTCCGGCGCTAGCTGGCGCCGGGTCTCCCCTGCGAGATCGACCAGCCAGGTGCCGTCGACGGGCGTGGGCACCAGCAGCCACCGTCCGTCGGGCGAGAGGCGGACGGGCCACAGCAGGGGCACGAGAAATTCGTCGCCGAAGACGGCGTAGCGTCCGGGGTCGAGCAGGACGCGCTCCGGCTCCCCCGAGAGCGGTTTGAGCACCAACGCGCCGTCCTGCCGGGCCAACAGGACCGTCGCCGTCGCGGGTGGGGAGGGCGCGATATTCAGCACCTCGGCGGGATCGGGGCGCGGCATCGGTGTGGGGGCGGGCGTAAAGGTAGGGGGCTGCCCGGTGGGTGCTGCTGTTTTCGTCGTTGTGGGTGGCAGGACGGTCGCGGTGGGCGTTGGGGAAGGGTCCGGCGTCGCCGTGCAGCCCAACAGCAATAGCAGTAGGAATCCCATGAACAAGGTCGTGACTCGAAGAGGAACCGGAAAAAGTAGAGAATCCCACGTTACCGCGGAAAGCCTGTCATGAATACTGCGATGCATATGGTTGCCTCCTATGTTTTTTGGGATAAGGGCGCAAATAAGTTTGGTTCCACTGAAATACCTAAATATCTTACCATAGAGACACAGAGGGCACAGATAAAATAAGAGTATAGGTAAATAAAATTAACCCACTCAATTTTCAGTAGAGTTAATACCGTACTTTGAGATTCTCCCTTTGACTGCACTTCTTTGAGGATAGCCAAAGGAGGCTCGGGATTTCGAAGCCAGGGGTCAGCGAAGACCCGCGCCAATGTCGCAGAACGTGCTTAGCCGCGCACAAGGCAAACGCCGCCGGGTTGATGACCTGGGTACGCGGTGCCAGGAGGCGCTGAGCAACCTTAGCCAGCCTTAGAACCGCTTCGTTTGCCCAGCTCCTAAAATCATTTGACCGCCTGAGAAAAAGCTCCTATAATGAGTGTAGCCCTACTGAAAATGCTCCCATAGAGACGATGTTATATGGTTTGCTTTGCCTGGACTTTTTTCAAAGCGACAAAATTTACTATCCAAGCAGCATAAGTCAAAAAGGAGCTCCGTCATGGCAAAGAAATACACGGTTAAAGTCGGAGATACACTGCAAAAGATCGCCCAAGAGCAGCTGGGAGACGCGGACAAGTGGCAGAAGATCTATGAGGCTAACAAAGATACTATCAAAGACCCCAACGTCATTCAGGTAGGGATGGAGATTGAGCTTCCCAGGGACAAGCCGAAATCCAGTCTTATGGGCAAGATAAAATAGCGCTCCTATCCTCAAGAACCCCCGCCGGACAGGGTCGTCCTCAAGAGGACCCTGTCCTCTTTCTTTAGTTGACGGAAATGCAACGTAAGAATCCCCTGCCTCCGGGTGCCCAGGTATCCGTTGCTCAGTCAACCTGTCCCCGTTGGCTTCCGCACGACGTTGTGTCCTGAGCAGCTGCGTACCCCCTCGCTAACCCCGGTTGTGGAAGGATTTTGCCCCTAGCAGAATTCCTAATCAGAACAGCCTCTACACCACCGTCACTTCGTCTTCGTAAGTGCGTTATACCCGGTTGCTCACGAGACGGAACGGTTATTTCCTCTTTTTATCTCTCTGTCGTCAGTGTGACCTCCTCCAGATCGAGGAGCAGGGGAATTACCGCGTTCGTTTGAACGTCATAAAGGAAGAGCCCGCCTAGACCCGAGACATTCGGCCCCCGGAGAAGGGCCGTGAAGTAGAGCTGCTCCGCTCGCCACGCAGTCGGGGTGAATTTGATGGCGCTGAAGGGTAAATCTTCGGGATTGAGCAGCGGCAGCAGAGATTCGCGCAGCGGCGTGTGCAACTGTTGACAGCTTCCGTTAGGGACCTTGCAGATCACCAAGGGGCTGCTCTCCGCTGCCCCACAGCCCAAGGCTACCCTTTGTCCCTGGCCCAGGCCGATCTCCAGGCCACAGCCCTCTTCAAGGGCGAGCAACTTCTTGCTTTGCTCACCGGCAATGTGATGCAAGCCCAGGCGCGCTTCCCAACCCGTCCGCATGGTGGAAAGCAGATAGAGCACCCCGGCGTCGTCGGGCAGTGTCTGATGGGGTACGGCGAAAGGGAAAGTGCTCGTGCCGGGGATGAGCGCGACGGTCTCCGGCATCCCCTGGGAAGGATCGAGCTGCCGGATGGCGATCTCGCGTGGTTCGAAGTGCACGTAGCGCACGTGCCCCTCCTGCGTTACTTGTAGCGGGCCGGAAAGCCCGGCGCCGCTGCGGCGCTCGGTGAGGAGCACCTCCGGTGCAGTTTCAGGCGTCAGGGAGAAAGCGTAAAGGCCCCATTCCGTCTCCTCCCCGCTTTCCAGGGCGCCAATGGCGTACAATTCGGTGCCCGTGAGCGACCATGCCAGTCCGCCTGGGATAAAGATGGGGGCCGCCGTCAGCTGCGCCGTCGCGCCGGTCGCTAGCTCCACGACGGTGACGTTGGCCCATTGCCCGCTCCCCTCGTCCTCTTCGCCGTAGGTTAGATAGGCCACGTGCTCTGCGTCGGGGGACCACGTCAGCGATCCAGGCACGCGCTTCTCGAATTCCGACGTGTCGGTGATAAGTTGACGTTCCTGGGCCAGTGCGCTGTCGTAGTGCCAGAGACCGTCGGTGCGGAAGAAGACCACGTCCGTCTCCCGTGATTCTGGGGTAGTGCGCAGGGTGACGGATGGAGATTCCAACTCCCACCACAGCGAAGCCGATGCTGGCGTCGGGCTGGCGGCGGCAGGTGACCGGGGCGTGGGTGAGGATGTAGGCAGGGCGGTTGTTGTGGGGGCCGATGTCGCTGTGGTGACTTGGAGTGCCGGCGTCTCCGGCGCGCGACATGCGGTCACGTAGAGTAGGAAAATGCACGTGAAGAGGAGCTTACGTATAGTCATTGGTTTTCCTTTGTAATTTCGTAACCAGTTCGGGATGTCGTTTGCTCCATTGACCCTGTTTGACGTCGCCGTTTTCACCGTTCCGTTATCTAAGAGGTGCGACGCGCTTTTGATAAAGTGTATACCGGAATTTCGCATAATGTCCGGGGAAACGTTGTAGCACTGCAAGCGTGTACCCGTAAGTGCGTTGCACTTGGTTGCTCACCCTACTAAACAGGTACCATTCTTTTACCAGTGATTGATTTCTACTCACCGGATCACACGGTGCTCTTTTTTATCCTATCACAAGGCCGGAGGCTTTGTCAATCCTGGAAACCAACCATTTTTTCTGGTGGAAATCCACCAGATTCGACCTCTTCCTTAATCTGTTCATGTTTCCAGAGCTGGACGGCGACCTCGGTGCGCGTGGTGAGTCCCAGTTTGCGCAGGACGTTGCCCACGTGGGTCTCCACGGTGTGTTCGCTGATGCCCAACGCCTCGCGATCTACTGCTCGCGTTCCGTAGCTATGGGCGCAAGGAACACCCTCAGGATTACTTTGGAAGCTCGCTTGCGTAACAGTACCGGGTCGGGATTACCCTGCCTCTCTGAGCTGCCCGTCCCGCATCTCATAGAGCGCGGTGCAGAGGTCGCCCAGTTCGGCGGGCTTGTGGCTGACCAGGATGACCGTCACGCCCTGCTGCTGGAGCTCTTGGATCATCTCCGCGATGCGCTGCTCGCCCTCAAAATCGAGTGCACTGCTGGGCTCATCCAGCAGCAGGAGCCGGGGCTGCTCCATGATGGCCTGCGCGATGCCCAGGCGCTGGCGCATGCCCATGGAGTAGGTGCGGACCGGGCGCTTGTCGTCGGGATCCAGCCCCACCCTCCGCAGCGTCTCACGAATGCGCTCCGTGGATATCTCGTTGCGGATCGACGCCAGCAGCTCCAGATTGTACAGTCCGGAGTACTGCGAAAGAAATCCCGGCCCATCAATCAAAGCCCCCAGCTGCGGCGGGAATTCGGTATCATGCCCGACACGGGTGCCAAAGACGTGGACGGTGCCGGTATCCGGCAGGATCAGGCCGCTGATCACTCGCAGAAGCATGGATTTGCCGGAGCCGTTCGGCCCGTAGATGCCGGCGACCTCTCCCTCGGCCACCGTCAGGCTGACGTCCCTGAGGATGGGCCGTTGGCGAATCGTCTTGGAGACGGAAGATACGGTTACGACGGGTGTGTTATGTGAAGTCATGGATCCCTCCTGAAAAATCGTGTTTTCTTACCAGCAAAAAGGTTGCCAGCGCGGTCAGGCCCGCCAGGACGAGATGATACCCCAGCGCAAACTCGAAGGTGAGCGCGGGCAAGCGCGGCTCGAAGGGCGCGTGGCGGCTCACGATCGACGCGGTGGGCGGCAGCCAGATCTGCCAGGCGGGTGCGGCTTCCAGGGCGCCCACCAGCCAGACCAGCAGGGCCAGGGAGAGCAGCAGGAGCATACCCCCGGCCACGCGCCGGGTGCACAGGGTGATCAAGGAGAGCAGGAAGCCGTCGGCTATCAAGGCTAAAGTCGTGACCACCCAAATTAACGTGAAGACCTGGACGAAGGAGAGGGTAGAGAGGTGCGCCCACACCTCCAGCTCCGCAAAGAACAGGCTCGGCTCGAAATTCCAGCCCAGCGTCAGTCCAATCCCGGCAACGGCGCACAGGGTCATCACACTGACGTAGAGAATGGCAGCCATGACGATGCTGGTGAGAACGCCCCCCAGCCACTTCTTGCGGGAAGCCACCCGCAAGAGAATGGCATAGTCGGCGGTGGGCGCCTGCTCGTTGATGACGCGGGCCACCAACAACCAGAACAAGAGCCGGCTCAGCAACCAGGTCGAGACGGTGACCAGGTCCAACTCCCCAACGGCGGGCCCGGCGAGCGCCACAAAAAGCGCGTCTCCCAGAGCCGGTGGGGACGAGACGACGAAGGCCAGCGTCTTCGCCGCCGCCAATACCCCGCTCAAGAAGTGCAGCGCGATGATGATCAACAGCAGAAGCCGCTGTTCAAACATGGTCAGCACACACCACCGGACCAGATTCACGAAGGGGGCAGGTTTCTTGAACATCGTCAGGAGCCTGAGTCCGATGCGCGTTTGTCCATAAAATTCAGCGTCTGCGTCCGCTTCCGTAAAAACGCCAGGCCCAGGGCGATCAGCAGGAGCCAGTACAAAGACGAAAGGCCAAACTCTGCCGCCGGGGACCTCGTCAACGGGACCTCTTTCCACAGGAAGAGATAGTTCGAGGGCCAGAAGCTCTGCAGCCAGGGGACGTCCGATTGCGCGATGATGAGCATACTGTAGTTGAGCGCCACCCCGCCGAGGAATCCCAAGGTGGGGCGTTGGGTACTCGTCGTA
>CAZCPK010000071.1:0-4725 GCA_964500755.1 uncultured Anaerolineales bacterium | reverse complement strand
CGTAATTAAGACGGTGACGACGCCGACGAAGACCCACGCCATGCCCATCAAGAGGGTCATGAACGCCACCGTCCCCAGCGGCGGCGTCGCCAGCAGCGTGTGCGGCAAGCCGGCCTGCCGGAGAAGGGCAGGGCTGAATTCCCCCCAGCGCAGAGACCCCGGGGCCACCGGGAGCGAGATGATCACCGTCACCAACAGGATCAGCGCCAGGTAGGCTGCCACAGACGCGAAAATGCACAGCACTTGGACGCGAAACCAGCGCTTCCGGGAACGTATGCGAAAGAGAACCTGGATCTCGAAGGGTGCCACGCATCCGATTCCACTCAGCAGATAGATCAACGTATTGAGCATCCCGTGATGCAGGATTTGCGGGTAGTTCAAGACTGAGATCCACATTTCCCAGAGCGTAGGGGGCGCTTGAGCGGGATTGGTAGCCAGCGTCTCAAATATGATATAGGTGACCAGCAGCGTGCTGAAAGGGATGGCTAACCACCAGCGGCTGCGAAAGACCCGCCGGGGGAGATAGTAGGTCAACAATGCGTTTTTTGTCACAGAGAAAGATGTGGTCATTTTAATAGAAGGGCGGGCGGTATTTCTGGATCCGGACGGCGGCACAGCCGAGACTGAGCAGGAAGATGACCGCCAGGGGCACAAAAACAGTCACGGCGGTCGAGGAGCGAATACCATCGGGTGCCAATACATAGGTAGGAGAAAATGCCGGAATCCCCAAGACATTCACGGTAAAGCTCAAGGCATAACAAGAAAGCAATGGGAAGAACAGAATCAGATACCGGTTACGGGTGAACGCTGAGAGCGCCATGCCGTGGGTGGCGTAGACGCTGCCGAACAGGAAGCCCAAGCCGAGGCGCAGGCCCACGTACAACCGGGGAGAGGGCACGTAGAGCTCGCCCAGAAATCCCACACAACGCATCCACTCCTCCGGATAGACGGTGCCCGAGAGCGGGGGCAGGACGCGGGGGTAGTGCAGCCAGGTGAAACCGAAGAAGAGTGCCATGGGCAACGCTACCGCCATCCCCCCCACCAGCCCGTTGACCAGGAATTTGGTGGCGAGATAGCGCCGGTGCGGCAGGCGCAGGAGGACGTAGCGGGAGAAGCACTGGGAGCGCTCCTGCGCGTAGGAAGCGGCGTACGCCAGAGCTGCCGCCAGAGGAGCGAAGAGCCCAAAGGGAGCGCCCCACACCGCGGACTTCCAGGCATCGTAGGCATTAAGATGGGCAAAGTGCCAGCCCGGCGGCGGCGAGGGATCGAGGGGGTAGAAGGCGATCAGCCCCACGAAGAGTAACCCCAGGCTCACCAGCAGGGAGGCGATAAACCATCGTGATTTGATAGCGCGCAAGTATTCCTTTGCCAGATAGCTCATGGTTGCGAGATCCCGATTCTAATAGAAGGGCGGACGGTATTTCTGGATCCGGACGGCGGCACAGCCGAGACTGAGCAGGAAGACGACCGCCAGGGGCACAAAAACAGTCACGGCGGTCGAGGAGCGAATACCATCGGGCGCCAATACATAGGTAGGAGAAAATGCCGGAATCCCCAAGACATTCACGGTAAAACTCAAGGCATAACAAGAGAGCAACGGGAAGAACAGAATCAGATACCGGTTACGCGTAAACGCCGAGAGGGCCATGCCGTGGGTGGCGTAGACGCTGCCGAACAGGAAACCCAGGCCCAGGCGCAGACCCACGTACAACCGAGGAGAGGGCACGTAGAGGTCGCCCAGAAATCCCACGCACCGCATCCACTCCTCCGGATAGACGGTGCCCGAGAGCGGGGGCAGGACGCGGGGGTAGTGCAGCCAGGTGAAACCGAAGAAGAGTGCCATGGGCAACGCTACCGCCATCCCCCCCACCAGCCCGTTGACCAGGAATTTGGTGGCGAGATAGCGCCGGTGCGGCAGGCGCAGCAGAACGTAGCGGGAGAACCGCTGGGAACGCTCCTGCGCGTAGGAATCGGCATACGCCAGAGCTGCCGCCAGGGGAGCGAAGAGCACAAATGCGCTGTCACTCACCGCGGACCTCCAGGCGTCGTAGGCATTACGATGGGCAAAGTGCCAGCCCGGCGGTGGCGTGGGATCGAGGGAATAAAAAACGACCAACCCCACGAAGAGCAATCCCAGGCTCACCACCAGGGAGACGATAAACCACCTTGATTTGATAGCGCGCAAGATTTCCTTTGCTATATAGGTCATAGCTTTCCTTATAAGTAGGTGCTAAAGAGAGAGAGCGAAAAGAACCAGGCAACGCACCCACGTAGATTCGCCGAGCCATTCGCCCAAGCGCGTCAACGGTCGTACAAAGATCCGCAGGTGCGTTGCATCGGTCATATCCCCTATTACACTCTCGCCTGTAAAGGTTTACCGAGAGTCAAACGTCCCCCAAACCTGGATCCTATATAGTTCATGGGGTTTGTTGCGAATCTTCCCATTAATCATTGCACCCACAGGCTGAGAGGAAGTATACGGCGCATGGAACGTGCCGCCTGCAGAATCGTACCAATTACCCACTTGCTGCGTCCCATTACGCATCGCGGTGAAGCTGACGGTCTTTCCGGCGCCCACGGCGACGTCGCGGTACTCCCAATATTGGGAGCTCGTGGACTTGTAGGTCACGTTGGTATTGGCCGTTCCCCCGAACCTGGGGAGAATCACGTTGAACCACGTGCTTCCCGCCAACGTGGTCGAAGCGGTCGCTGCCAGCAGCAAGGCCAGCGTCAAACCAAGGCAATCCTCTTGCGTAACATCTGGAACCTCCTTATCGTAGTTTTAGGAAACAACCTTCCCTATCTGTGTCTTGTAACCCAGGTGAAAAACAGCTGCCAACTTCTTCCCCTGACCCCTCAACATTCACTTTTGCGCCACAGACACCCCCCCCTTCGTGTGATTGGTTTTTGTACACTGGCCCACCCGGCGACACTACCCATCCTATCACACGCACAAGCCCATGTCTATGGGGGAAATCCCTACCTTTTTGGAAGAGGAAGATATCGAGTCCTAGTACTAAATCACTATCATCCTCTTTCTGACGGCAAGTCAGGAGAGGAAGACTCCTCCTGAGCCGCGGCCCTGCAGGACCGGGGGTGGCTTCGCGACGCCGTCTAAAGATGATCCTCGCATGCTGAAAAGCCCAACTCGCCTTCCGGTATGGGGTTTTGCAGCACCCAGGAAGCCAAAGCGGTACGGGTGGGCAGCTCCAACTTCTGCAGCAGGCTGCTCACGTGCTTCTCGATCGTCTTCTCAGTGACGCCGAGAGCTTCACCGATCTCCCCATTAGTCAATCCCTGGACCACGAGCCGCAGCACCTCCCGCTCCCGCCGGGAGGTGCGCTCCCAGCGCGCCCGCACCTCCGCCTGCCAGCGTTCTGCGCGGACGCGCTGCTCCGCCGTGAGCAAAGATTGCGCCTCTGCCGCCGCCCGGATGGCCTGGACCAGCCGGTGGGGCGTGACGTCCTTCGTCACGTAGCCCGCCACCTCCATCTCCACTGCCTGGCTCAGCAGCTCGTCGCGGTCGTGGGCCGTCAGGATCAGCGTCACGGTCTCCGGGTAGTGCTGCCGCACCCAACGTTCGATCTCCAGCGGCGGACGGTCGGGCAGGATGAGATCCAGCAAGAGCACGTCGGGGCGTAACTCCGCCACTCGAGCCTCGGCCTCGGTGCCGGTGACCGCCACACCGACCACGTCGATGTCGGGCGCAGCTTCCAACGTGGCGCGCGCGCCCGCCAACGTCAGCGGATGATCGTCCACCAGCAGCACGCGGATGGGGTTTGTAACAGCGTCGTCCATAGCAGAGCCTCCCTTCGTCCAGTCGCAGCGGATGTCGGTGCCCGGTACCCCGGAACCGACATCCCCTTCTCATTATAGACGAGCGGGAGGCGTTTGTATACTGGTAGAATTACTAGGGTCAAGGAGGGAATAGCTGACCGGATTTAAACGCCGTCACCCCGGCAGGAGTCCCCACCGGGGTGTTGCGGATCTTTCTCTACCGCCATCATCAACGGCAAGCGCCAAGGTGCCCAGCCCCATCGACACCAGTTGTCTTAGTCGTAATATGGACGCTCGGCGAGGTGTCCCTATCCTGAATACAAGGTAGCGGTAGGGCGGGCTCGCCGAGCTCGCCTGCAGCTAGATGCGGCAAGCGCTTTACCATTGTCTCAGTCGCCCTGATTAGTTTTTCGGGGAAAGTCCGAGAGGGAATACCGGCTGACGACTATCGTTGAAGTCGATGATGGACCCATAATAATCCAACGGATAAGTTGTTTCATCACAGGGCACGAAACGAAAATCATACATCCCGGGTTCTATATCGTGGATCTGGTAATGGTCACCGATGGAGAAAACCTCTGCCTTCAAAAGATTGCCTCCCACTCACGCTGGTGGAGCATAGAGGTTTGAGTTTGACAGAAATCGTGTTCCGTGTAATTGATGAGCTCCACAGACGGTGGTTGTCTCTGACAACCGCTGCTGAGTAAAAGCCCCAGCAACAAGATAATTATGAGATGGTTCATTTTCCCGGTTGGTTAAGTTTACACTTTCCTTACTTGCGTCTCATCAAGTGTCCCCATGTTGGGCAAACACAATGATGACTTGGGCCCCACCCCCTGTTTCCCCCTCCCCACCGCTGGCGCTGCGCGCCGCTCCGGGGAGGGGGAGAAAAAAAGGGTGAGGGGGGAGAGGCTGCGCCTCTCCCCCCTCACCAGAAACCTTCCCCCT
>CAZCPK010000070.1:0-12647 GCA_964500755.1 uncultured Anaerolineales bacterium | reverse complement strand
ATAGACCGGTACGTTGCTATTCAAAAGTGTCAACCTATTTCCGAACCTTCCCATTACGTCTTACTGAAATTACGGTATAAGGTGCAACGCACCTACGGCTGAAAACCCCTGACAGCGTACACGAGATGGCATTTTCAAGCAGTTGAAGGTGCGTCGCACCTGGCGGCACTCTACTACCGCAATTTAAGGCGTCTCAGTCACGCCGTCGCCCACCCAGGCCACCGAGAATGAAGACGTAGTATAAGAGCGTCGAGATCGCCTGGGCCAACGCTGCTACGTAGGTCAGCGCCGCAGCCGTCAACACGCGCCGGGCGCCCTGCTTCTCCTCCTCCGTCTGCAGAATATTGGTGCGCTTCAGTAGATCAAGCGCCCGGCGGCTGGCGTTGATCTCCACAGGCAGGGTCACCAAGGCAAACACCACCGCCCCGCCAAAGGCCAGCACGCCCAACCGAGCCAGTTCAAGGGACTGGAAGAAATAGCCGACGAAGAAGAGAATGGGGCCCAACCACGACGTGAAGTTGACCACTGGCACCAGTCCAGAACGGATTTTCAATGGAAGATACTCCCCCGCGTCCTGTAGCGCGTGCCCGATCTCGTGGGCGACAATCGCGACGGACGCCACCGAGGGACGCCGCGCGACGCCCTCAGAGAGACGCAAGACACCGGACCGCGGATCGTAGTGATCAGAGAGGGTTCCCCGCGTTCTCTCCAGCTGGAGATGCAAGCCGGTAGCGCGCATCAACTCGCGGGCGGCATCCAACCCCGTAATGCGACGGGAGTTGGGAACATCCAGGTATTTCCGGTAAGAGCCCCGGACCCAGGCCTGGGCGGCGAGCGCCAACAGTAACGCAGGCAGGGAAAATACCCAATACAATGGATTTAATCCAAGTAACATGCACCTCACCTCCTCGAACAAGACAGGCCTTCACTCCTGTCATTCATACCTTAGCCAACGGAATCAAAATCGTACCTCACCTACACTCCCCCAAAGTATAGTGGAGAAAGATAAGAATTGGATAAGAATATACCCGGCGTAACGAAAGACCTGCCGGATTCGCATCCAGCAGGTCAAGACTAGCCCGGCCGATAAACATCCTCAGATCAGGAACTCAACAGCTCCAGCGTCTCCTTGAGTACACGCTCCACGCTCTTGGGGTCACTGGCTACACAGGAAACGACAGGTACCGAATCCGGTAGATTCAGAGCGCTGGCGATCTCTTCGGGAGAGAGGGCGCGGCGTCCGTCCTGCTTATTGGCTGCCACCAGATAGGGCGCCTGGGCCTTCCGGCGTAGCTCCCTGATCATACGTACGGCGTCCATGAAGCTGGCTCGATCCTGACTGTCAATTATCAGAATAAAGGCGGAAACGTCGTTAGAGAGAATGTGCCACATAAAGTCAAAGCGATCCTGGCCCGGGGTACCGTAGAGATGCATCAGCACACCCTCGACCGTAGCCTGTCCATAGTCCATGGCGACCGTGGTCTCCGCCTTAACTCTAGCATCTTCAGGATCGGTGATATGACGTTCGGTAGTGACGATCTCAATATCGCTGGCCGTGCGCACGAACGCTGTCTTTCCGGAATTGAACGTCCCGGTCACGACAACTTTACAACTATTCATCCTCAACCTCCGGCGGATTTTTCTCAAAATCTACAAACTTATAGCCAATCCCTCGTTTTGTAATGATGTACTGAGGATTGGACGTGTCCTTTTCAATTTTCTTACGTAGGTAGTTGACGTAAAGACGCAGGTAAGAAAGTTCCTCTTTATACTCATACCCCCAGACACGGGACAATAACGTGCCGTAGGGAACCGTCCAACCGGCGTTTTCAATAAGATGACGGAGCAGGCGGAACTCGGTAGGACGCAACTTGATGCGCTCCCCCGCCACGATCACCTCTCCGGTGTCGTAATCCACACTCAGACGGTCGTCGATCTTCAGAACAGAGGAATCTGGCGGGGTCAATGGTTCAACGCGCCGCAAAATGGCCCGCACGCGACTCACCAACTCGCGCGGACTGAAGGGCTTGGTGAGATAATCGTCGGCGCCAAGATCCAAACCGCGCACTTTATCCTCCTCAGAATTGCGCACGGTCAACATGACGACCGGTACGTTAGAGAGTTCCCGGATCATGCGAAGCGTCTCAAAGCCGTCGATCTCCGGCATCATCACGTCAAGCAGGACCAGATCCGGCATCTTCTCCCGCACCAGATCCAGCGCCTCCAAGCCGGTGCCGGCCTCGATCACACGAAAACCTTCCATCTCCAGATTGATGCGCACGAGGCGAATAATTCGCTCTTCGTCATCGACGACCAGAATCAAGGGATGTTCAGGGATGTTATTCTCTAATGAAGGTAACAATCTGTTCCTCCCCTTCCTGCGGCAATATCTCAATGCTGTGCACACGATGCCAAGGGTAGATGGCTGTGTTCGTCTCCGGTAGGAAATAGGGCACCTCGCGCCCATCCCGGAGGCGCGGCGCCCGCACGACCACAAACTGCGAGTGAGGATCGGGGAGCTCTTCCATTTCGCCAATCACCGCATCCTCGTTCAAGACGTGAACCAATACTGTGTAAGCCATTGCACACTCCTTTAATCAGAGCCCTTACGGTGCAGGTGAACGTTGATCTTCATTGTGCCCAACATCAATACGTCATTATCCCGCACACGCCGCGCAACATAGGGGGTCAACCGGTCTTCATTCAGAAAGGTACCATTCGTGCTATCCAGATCTTCGACGAAAGCGAGGCCGTCTTCCGTGTAGAGTCGGGCATGGCGTCTGGAAACACCGTTCTCTAGCCCGCCCTCGGCCGTCAAGTCCACTTCAGGGAAGATGCCGTGAGCGGCGTCGAGCCGCCCAAACAGCACCTCGACCGGCTCGGAGAGTAAAATCTGTCGCTCCGACTTCATAATCTCCAGCTCGATGTTCAAGGTCTGCGTGAGGCCATCCCTCTCTGGGGCAGGCTTACCTCCTTCTACTTCACCGCTCTGTTCGGCCAGGGGCTCCGTTCGTAACGGCCCACCGGACGGTAGATACGTACCACACTCCGCACAGAAAAGCGTACCCAATAGGTTCTCGGTGCCACAGGATGGACATACCACTTTTTCTTTTTGTTCAGACTCTCTCTTTTCCCCCATGGGATACCTCCTGCTATTTACGACGAATCGATAGACTACGCGTACCATACCGCAACTGCTTGCGGCCCAGTGAGGTCGGGTGCTCCTGTTGGGAGACCCGGCGAGCCTCCAACATCGCAGCACGTGCCAGCTGGCGATGTCCCATGTCGAAGAGGCGCGTCGCCGCGGACTCCAGCAGATGCGTTGCCTGCTCTCTATCTCCACCCTCTAACGCCAGCCAGGCGCGCTCCTGTAATTGGAAGATGCTCTGGCGTGAAAGCAGGCTTAATAGACGCATGGGGACCGGCTCCGGCTGCGGAGTGCCCGCCACAAAATTGACGGTGACGTCCTGACGGACACCTGCCAGCCCGCTTTCACTATCATCATCTACCAGGACGTGCAAACGCGCGATGCGCCGTTCCCCGATCTCCGGTTGATCAATCCTCAACTCTAAGAGCAGCGCCAGTGGCTCCTCCCCCAGGTCGCCCAACGAGAGCATGGCATCCGATCGAACCCGCAACTCCTCCACGTACGGCTCCACACGGTAAACTGACTGCACCTCCACGTACGGGGCGGTATTGAGATTCAGACGCAGCCCCCGTAGAAAGATTTTACTCAGTTGATGCACCTGCGCCCGCAGCAAATCCCGCACCTGCGTGGGCGAGCGGATATACTCGCAAACCCCATTACTGTATTGTGTCAGTTGATCCAGGAAAAGGTCGTTCCAATCCTCCCCAATGCCCAGAGCAGAGATGCCAATGTTGTTCTCCTCGGTCGCACGTTGGGCTTCACGTAACGCGATCTCCTCGTCACCATAGGTCCGACCATCCGTCAGCAGGATCAGATGACTCAGATATTCCGGCGTAGCATGCTTCTTTAATTGAGTCAACCCTGCCTGCAGCCCCTGGTAAATCTCCGTCCCGCCCTCGGCCCGCAACCTGGCGATGGCCGCGTAGAGCGTCCGTCTATCCTTAACGGGCACGGCTTCGGTCAAGACTTCGGCGCGGTCACTGAAGGCGACGAGCGAGAGCAGATCGTCAGGCCCCAACTCGCCCAGCAGCTCCTGCGCCGCACTCTTCACGCTCTGCATGCGTCGCCCCTGCATGGACGTGCTTCGATCCACCACCAGGGCCAGATTCAGAAGCCGCTCCGCTTTCCGCGCAGTCTCCGGCTGAGGCTGGATGTCGACCAAAAGATAGAGCACCTGCGGCGCGTCAATGGCGGGCAGATTATGACGACTGATCTGCGTCGTCAAAGATAAAAGCGCCTGACGGTTCAGGCCCCGGGCTACGCGCTGACGCACGTAGGCTTGTCGCAGATGTGCTTCGGAGAGCACTTCGTAAGCTTCCCGCACCTCACGAAATTTCTCGGCGTCGCCACTGTCGCGATCCGGATGGAAACGCTGAGCCAGCCTCCTGAAAGCGCGCCGGATCTCCTCTTCGGACGCAGTCTCGGAGATCCCCAGTATCTCAAAATAGTCCTTGGAGGGATCGAGAGAGGGGCTCACAGCAGATTCCCCTGGATTTCAACCAGGATCACTGTGATATTGTCGTTACCACCGGCCTCATTTGCCGCTTCGACCAGCCGCGCACAGCCAATCGACGGGGAAGGCGCCGCCTCTATAATCTGCCAGATCCGCTCATCGGAGAGTACACCCCAAAGCCCGTCGCTACAGAGCAGCAGTTGGTCGTTCTTATGCAGGGCATAGGTCACCACGTCGACGTCCAGGGCGCCTCCCTGACCTACTGCGCGATACAGCATATTGCGCTGGGGATGTACGGCCGCCTCCTCCGGCGTCAGCTGTCCGATCTCCACCAACTTGCCCACCATCGAGTGGTCGTGCGTCAGGAGCCGGATCTCACCGGCGGCACGGCGCAGATAAGCCCGCGAATCCCCAACGTGACCGACAAAAAGTCGAGAACCCAGCACCATGCCACACGTCAACGTCGTCCCGCTGCCGGGCAGGGAGCGGTTGACGGCGCGATTGGCGAGCGAGACCGCCTCGGCCACTACCTCCGTCAACGACGGCTGGGTAGAGAGCCGCTGGGCGCCGCCGAGCAGCGAGAGGTAGACCTTCGAAATCAGGTGCTCCGTCACCACCCGCGAGGCCAACGCACTGGCCGCTTCTCCGGCTTGATGCCCGCCCATCCCGTCTGCCAGCACAAAGAGTCCAAAAGGAGGAAGCGCCTCGTTGCTCTGCTGCTCCGAGATAAAAACGAACAATCCATCCTCATTGTGGTCACGCACCTGTCCCACGTCCGTGATCCATCCCGCATTGAAGATACCGGAGGCCGCAAGGTTTTCCTTTACCTCTGGCGAGAAGGGCGAGAGATCCTCCGCGGCCTGTAAGGGAGGCGGCGTCGTAAGATCTGCCTGTTCAACAGAAGCCTGCCCGTCGCCCTGACTGTCTCCCTGCTGCCGGTCCTCTCGCTGCGCGAAAACAGACGTCCACCATTCACGAATTCCCCTAAACCATTTCACCGGATCACCCCCGTGGCCCACTCCTAAGCCGGGATCGCGTAGACATAATGATCCAACGACCCAACATAAAGTACGTCATTCACGATAGTTGGCCGCGCCGTAATGGCCGCGTCCGTCTGATATGTCCAGTTCAGATTGCCGCTCTTTGCATCAAGACAGTACAGCACCCCCTCGACGCTGCCGATGTAGACGTTGTCTTGATAGGCAACGGGGGAGGCGGTCACCTGTGCTTCGACCTCATATCGCCAGACCACCCGCCCGTCAGAGGCATCCAGGGCGTAGATAAACCCGTCCGTCGATCCAAAGAAGACCAAACCAGCATGTACCGCAGGGGTGGAGACAATCGGCCCGCTGGTGCGATACCGCCAAGCAGCCCAGCCCGAGCGAGCGTCCAGACCGTAGAAGTTCCAGTCCAACGATCCTATCAGGATCAACCCCTCATTCATCACCGGGGACGAGAGAATCCCCCGGCGTGCGCGAAAGCGCCAACGCACCTTACGGTCCAGGCTCAGGGCGTAGACGACTCCGCCTTCTGAAGAGAAGAAGATATTGTCGTTGGCTAACAAGGGACGGGAGCGCACGGAACCTTCGGCCTGGTACGTCCAGACCTGTCGACCCGTGACAAGATGAATCGCATACAGATTATTATCGTCACAACCCACAAAGACGTGCCCCAGCTCCGCATACGGAGAGGAGTAGATCTTCTGCTCAAGCGAGGTCGACCAGATCAGGCGCCCTTTTAGGCGATCTACGGCGTAGAAGTTCGTGTCCGTCGATCCAAAGAGGACCATATCCTCCACGACCAAAGGCGTCGTGCCCACCCCACCCTCGGTGGGATACTTCCAGACAAACTCGCCGCTTCCGGCGTCCAGCGCGTAGACGTTGTGATCGTAGGAAGGCACGTAAACCTTGCCGTCGGCGACCGCCACGCTGACCCGGACCTCATCCTCACAGGCAAACCGCCATAGCGTCTTGACTTCACCTGAGCCAAAGACCGGCGTCTTCTCGGCACGAGCATTGGATGCGATGCCCTGGGCGGACGGAAGGCGCAGCAGCGCGCGTTTCATCTCCTCAGCGGAGCCCCAGCGATCGTTGACCTCGTAGGCCAACGCTTTCTCCAGAACCGCGACGAGCTCCCGCGACACCGTCGGATTGGTCTCATAGACGGGTCGTTCGTGGAAGGAGAACGGCGGCTCCAGACGCGGGTCCTGCTTACTGAGGATGTGATGCAACGTGGCGCCCAGGGCATAGACATCCCCACGAGGCTCGGCGCTCCCCCGATACTGCTCTGGAGGAGAATAGCCCTCGGTGCCGATCATCGTGCCCTTGACTCCACTTTGGAAGAGTTTGGCGATGCCAAAATCGACCAACCGAATGCGATTGTGGTTGTCCAACATGATATTGGACGGCTTCAAATCTCGGAAGATGATGGGACGCGGCTCGTGGTTATGAAGATAAGAGAGGACGTCACAGAGCTGAACTGCCCACTCGACGACCTGCGACTCGCGGAAGAAGCCTTCGACCTCACTCAGAAGCGCCTCCAGGTCCTTGCCGGCGATAAACTCCAGCACCAGATAACTTCGACTGCCCTCCGTGAAGTAATCGTAGACCTGGGGAATCGCGGGGTGACTCAACGTTGCGAGGATGCTGGCCTCTCGCTCAAAGTTACGCACAATCATATCTCGCACTTCGGGATCGGTGGCGGTATTGATCATCTCCTTGACCGCACATAGCCGCTGCACGTTGGCAAAGCGCAGATCCTGCGCTTTATAGACCGCCCCCATCCCGCCGACGCCGATGATGCCCAAGATACGGTACCGCTTTTGCAGCTCGGTTCCCGCGGCTAGCAGACCCCCAGACGACTTATGCACATCTGAGACCTCTTGATCTTTGCGAGCCGCGTGTTCTTGACGGGCCGCGACCTGACGAGTTTGCATGCGGCTCTCTGGCGCCCTCGACTGCTGCGTCCGTCGCTCTCCCCCGTCTGTATCCGGCTCCACCTCAGATGCGTCGTCCCGCTTATCAGCGTCCTGGGTCCTCACTTGCTCCCGCTCGGCGTCGTGAGGCTCCGGAGGTAAGTTAGATTCCAGTGAGAGAGGCTTACGCAAGCGATGAGAGAGGCCCCGGATATTGCGGGTCTTGAGATCGCCATCTTCCCGAGGCTGATCCAATGATTCCTTGTCTTTCATAGCCTACCTTTTGGCTCAAACAATACCCTTAATCTCAAATAAGATAAAAACTATTAAGGGGCTAGATCGACAGAAACGTTCATAAATAACGTCTCCGATTATACGAGGGAATAGAAAAAATGGCAAATACAGATATTGATGAAGCGTTGACGCATTCTGGACTATAAAGTTGGCCCGGCGAGAAAAAGTCCTCCAATTACATTTAGGGTTTAGCGCGGTGCGACGCACCTTCAAAAGCCTGAAATGGCCAGTTCGCGCACGCTGACACGTCTTTTACCCAGCATGACCTACTCATCGCAACACATAGCGCCAGGAATAGGGGATGGGGCCAAAGTCAGCTCCGTCACCATCTCATTTCAGGAACCCAGATCCGAGTAAACAGAGACGACTTGTACTTCCCCAGAGTTATGCTATTCTATCGGAAATATGACCATTCTGTAACGATTCCCTAACCGGGTTCGACCATCTCCCCAGGGAATAAGCGTGACTTCGGTTAAATAACACATCCTACGTCTAGAGAGGGTTTCAATGTTAATCGCACCTTCTGTACCAATAGAAATTGAGTTGGAATGCGGGGCCTGTGGTCATCGACAACCCTTCGAGGTCCCCACCCCGGCATGCGCTAAATGTGGCCACGATTGGATGGAAGCACGCTACGATTATGCCCGGGTCAGTCGCCTATGGCCCGACGTCTTGCGTCAACGCCCTTTTACGATGTGGCGTTATCGAGAGCTGATGCCGCTGCAGGAGGACAAGTTCATCATCACCATGGGAGAAGGCGGCACGCCGCTCCTACGCGCACACAATCTCAGCATGATGTTGGGGCTTCCCAACCTGTTCATCAAGGATGAGCGGCAGAATCCCACCAACTCCTTCAAAGACCGCCAGGCCAGCATGGTAATCTCCATGATGAAAGAAGCCGATATCACCGAGCTGGTCGTCGCCTCCACCGGAAACGTCGCCATCTCCTACTCAGCGTACTCATCCCACGCCGGCATCAAACTATGGACCTTCTTACCCAGCCTGGTGCCTCCGGAGAAGATGCGCGAGATTGCCATCTACGGCAGTGAGGTCATCAAAGTCACAGCCACCTACGACGCGACCAAAAAGGTCGCTGCCCGGTTCTCGGCCCACAAGGGAATCACACCCGATCGTGGCATCCGAAATATCGGCACGCGCGAAAGTATGAAGCTACTCGCCTTCGAGGTCGCCGAGCAGCTGACGGCCCAGCAGGGCCCACTCCAGCCGGGCATTCCCTGGCGCGCCCCCGACTGGTACGTCCAGGCGGTAAGCGGAGGTATGGGGCCCGTGGGCTTCTGGAAAGGATACGACGAGCTCTATCGCATGGGGCTCGTCGACCGCCGCCCCAAGTTGGCCCTCATTCAGGCCTCCGGCTGCGCCCCCATGGTCAACTCCTTCCGCAAAGATCTCCCCGAAGCCGAACCGGTGACCAATCCGCAGACGCAGGTCATCACCATCGCTACCGGCGCACCGGGTCCCGCCTACAAGTACCTCTACAACGTCGTCAAGGAACACGGCGGTACGTTTGAGGACGTGAGGGATGAGGAGACCTATCGCGCGTTGCACGTGCTGGCGAAGATGGAAGGTCTTTCCATGGAGTCCGCCGCCGCTGCCGCCTTCGCGGGGCTTTTCAAACTGCTCAGCAAGGGCGTGATCAAGAAGGACGAAACTGTCGTCGTCAATTGCTCCGGACACACCTTCCCTGTGGAGAAGTTCTTGCTCGAAGAGGACTGGGTCAAAGTTGTCCCCAGCACCCTGGCGACACCGACCACGGTGACCACTCCGGTACCCCCGACGCCCGGTCCCACTCGTAAAAAGACCTCCGAGGATCTCCTGGGCGCGCTGGATCAGCTAGATGCCCGGGTGAAGCGCATCGTCATCGTCGAGGATAACCCCGACGCGGCGCGCCTGCTGCGCAGGATTCTACAGACGCGCGGCGATTATCAGATCAGAGAGGCGCACTCCGGTAAGGAGGGCCTGGAGCTTATCCGCACCACTCGACCGGATCTGATTATGCTGGACCTGATGATGCCGGATATGGACGGGTTCACCGTGTTGGATAACCTTAAGGCCGATGAGGAGCTGGAAAACGTCCCGGTCATCGTCATCACGGCCAAGGAGCTAAATGCGGAAGAACGCAAGCGTCTGCAGGGCCAGATTCAGATGCTACTCCAGAAGGGCGTCTTTATGCAGGAGGACCTAGTCTCCGGCATTCACGCGTTGCTAGGTGAAGAAGAGGAAAAATCATGACCAAAATCCTCTACGTGGAAGATACGCCAGCCAGTCAACGTCTCGTACAGCGCATCCTGGTAGCCGAAGGTTTTGACGTTAACCTCGCCGCCAGCGGCATCGAGGCCATTGAGCTGGCCGAAGAGGTCCACCCGGATCTTGTACTGATGGACATCAACATTGGCGGCATGGACGGCTATGAGGTGACGACACGATTACGCACCCTCGCTGGCATGGAAAATGTCCCCATCGTCGCCGTTACAGCCGCCACCTTGGACGGAGATCGGGAGCGTGCATTGGTCGCCGGCTGTAACGGTTACATTGCAAAACCCATTGACGTGGACACCTTCCCAGATCAGGTACGACAATATCTGATCGGCCGTGAGGAGAAGGTGGATTCCGCCGAAGCGCGCGCCGAATACCTGCTGGAGTACAATAAGCGCCTGGTCACCCGCCTTGAGGAGAAGGTCCGCGAGCTGGAGAAGGCCAATAAGGAGCTCCAGCGGGTGGAAAAGATGAAGTCGGACTTCGTGATCCTCGCCGGCCACGAACTGCGCACGCCCCTCACCGTCGTCTACGGTTACCTGCAGATTCTGCTGAGCAATCCCGTCATTCCGGGCGACGTAGAGAAGGAGGGCAGTCCCCGCCACTTGATCAAGAAGATCTCCGCCGCCGTCGAGCGGCTCAGCCAGGTCATCCAAGACATCCTCAACGTCTCACTGATCGACGCCGATCGGCTCGACCTGGCCCGGGAGCCGGTCTTCCTTAACTCGACGATCCAATCGGTGCTGCACAATTTGCGTAGTTTTGGCCCGCAGCGCGAGCTGGTCTTTGAGATGGGAAACGGGCTGCGAAATCTCCCGGTCGTAGAGGGCGATCCGCGCCGCCTTCACCAGGCCCTCTGGAATATCATCAGCAACGCCATCAAATACACACCAGACGGGGGGACCATCACCATAGACGGTGAGGTTATTGAGGAGGACGACGAAAAGACAGTCCACATCTGGGTCAAAGATACGGGTATCGGCATCCCCGCGGAGGAGCTGGTGCATATCTTCGAGCGCTTTTACGTCCTGGAGGACGTTTCCCTACACCGTTCCAGCAAGACGGCGTTCAAAGGCGGCGGGATGGGACTGGGGTTGGCCGTGGCCAAAGGTATCATCGAGGCGCACAACGGTAAAATCTGGGCCGAGAGTGAGGGGCAGAGTGAGGAAGCCCTACCCGGCAGCACCTTCCACGTGCTGATGCCGGTCGGCAAGACCTTTATGGATAATCAGAGATAGCTTGCCGTTCCGGGCCTTTGTGGTAAAATATCGACGATCGAGGTGGATGTGGCCTAATGGTTAAGGCACCTGTCTGTGGAACAGGAAACTGTGGGTTCGAATCCCATCATCCACCCCAAAAGACCGGGCATTCCCGGTCTTTTTTATTGGCAAAGAGGTCTTGAAAAGCCTCGGAGCGGTTTCGTCCATCGGGTGAAACGGTTGCCAATCCACCCGGCTCTGGTATAATCTGAGCTGGATAACGTGCCCTCGTAGCTCAATTGGATAGAGCGTCGGACTTCGAATCCGCAGGTTACAGGTTCGACTCCTGTCGAGGGTACCGAGCAACGGGAGCGCTGGACGTCCAGCGCTCCCGTTATCATAGCTACCCGGGTCCAACAAGCGACTTGACAGAAGAGGGGAACCGGGTAGCCTATAACCATGAATAAACCGAATGGCCCTCTATTGTTGAGATTGTTACGTGGTCTTGCCAAACCTCGCCCGGTCCGACTTCCTCTCGTCTTTTGGATCTTGGTATTTTTAGCGTTGGTCGGACTGCCGTGGCTCGTTCACCGCTATAGCTCCACCTTCGAGGTCGCGCCTCCTGAGGTGCGCACCATCGTCACCACCCCGACCCCCGGTCCCTCCCCCACTCCGGGAGCGTCCCCTACACCCGTCGGTAGCGGCGGCACCGTAGCGTTCAGTATGCGCCATAACGGCAACAGCGACATCTACCTGCTCTCCCAGAACGACGGGCGTCTCCTGCGACTGACCTATGATCCCGCCGAGGATCGTGATCCGGCCTGGTCGCCGGACGGACGCTGGCTGGCGTTCTCGTCCCGGCGCGCTCAGAACTGGGACCTCTACGTGATGGACGTGCTCTCCGGCGTCATCGTGCGACTTACCCGAGATCCGGCCTTCGAGGCCAATCCCACCTGGTCCCCTGACGGTCGCTGGCTCGCCTACGAGTCCTACACTGACGAAAATCTGGACATCTACGTCATCAGCGCCGAAGGCGAGCAAACCTACCGGCTCACCAACGATCCGGCGCCGGACTTCTCGCCCGCCTGGTCGCCGGACGGACGACACGTCGCCTTCACCACCCTCCGCGACGGTAACGCGGAGATCTACACCATTTCGTTAGATGGCGGCACGTTGACCAACTTGACCAACACCCCCGACCAAAACGAGGACAACGCCGCCTGGTCTCACGACGGCACCTACCTGGCCTACTCCGTGGGCGTGCCGCGCAACGAACAGATCCGCCTGCAGCCCTTCGACAAGGAAGCTATCGCCACCGGCGAGCTGCAACCCACCCTCTTCGGCATCGGCGGGGAACCCACCTGG
>CAZCPK010000069.1:0-12673 GCA_964500755.1 uncultured Anaerolineales bacterium | reverse complement strand
GTTGCCAGGAGGCGCTGAGCCACCTTAGCAAGCCTTAGAACCGCTTCGTTTGCCCTCGTTTCTCCAAGCTTGACGGGAATGCCGTACATGGTAAACTAGTGGGTCGGAGAGATGTACGTGAGACCTCGCGTGCTGAACGGCGGCGAGGTCATTTTTATGCCACGCCGGCACGTAAAGCGTGGGTGGAGCCAAGGAAATTATCACAGGGGAAATGAGAATGAGTAAGAAAAAAGAAGCACCCATTACCAAAGTAAGGATTATCGGCATATTCGCGCACGTGGACGCCGGCAAGACGACCACGTCCGAGGCCATTCTCTACCATACAGGACGCATTCACCGTGCCGGTGACATCGACGAGGGAAGCACCCAGCTGGACTGGATGCAGCAGGAGCGCGAGCGCGGCATCACGATTATGTCCGCCGCCACGGCCTGCCACTGGCAGGGCAACCGCATCAACATCATCGACACGCCGGGCCACATCGACTTCACCGCCGAGGTCGTGCGCTCGATCCGCGTCATCGACGGCGCCGTGATGATTCTCTGCGGCGTCGGCGGCGTCGAGCCGCAGACGGAGGCCGTCTGGGGACACGCCGACCGCGAGCACCTGCCGCGCATCATCTTCATCAACAAACTGGACCGCGTCGGCGCGGACTTCGACCGCGTGCTGGACGAGATCCACGAACGGCTGGCGCCCAACGCGCTGCCCATCCAGATGCCCATCGGTACCGAGGACGACTTCCGCGGCATGGTCGACCTGCTCACCCAAGAGGCGCTGGTCTGGACCGACAACGAGGGCCATTACGAGGTCGTCGACGTGCCCGCCGAGATGCAGGACGCCGTTGCAGCGGCCCACACGGCCCTGATCGACGCCATCTGTGAGACCGACGACGAGCTCTTGATGCAGCGCCTGGAGGGCGAGACGCCCGACCTGGACGCGCTCAAGAAAGCGCTGCGCACGGCGACGCTGGAAGGCACCCTCCGGCCCGTCCTCTGCGGCGCGTCGCGGGAGAAGATCGGCGTCCAGCCGCTGCTCGACGCCGTCATCGACTACCTGCCGGCGCCCGTCGACATGGCCCCCATCCTGGGACACCATCCCAACAAGGAAGAGGAAGTCATCGAACGCCCTGACGATCCCGACGCCCCCTTCTGCGCATCGGCCTTCAAGATCGTCACCGATCCGCACGTCGGTCACCTCACCTGGGTCCGCGTCTTCTCGGGCCAGATGAGCACCGGGGACACACTCTACAACCCGCGCGCGGACGAGGAAGAGCGCATCGGGCGCATCTACCGGATGCACGCCAATCACCGGGAGCAGGTGGACACCATGGCTGCCAGCGACGTCGTGGCGCTGGTCGGCATCCGATCCGCCATCACCGGAGACACGCTCTGCGACCCCGAGAAACCCATCATCCTGGAGAAGTTCGACTTCCCCGAGCCGGTGATCTCCGTGGCGCTGACGCCCACCTCCACCAAGGAGCGGGAGAAGTTACACCAGGCCGTCAAACGGCTCTGCGACGAGGACCCCACCCTGGTACAGAAGGTTGACTCGGAGACCGGCGAGCTGACGCTCTCCGGCATGGGTGAGCTGCACCTGGAGATCACGGTAGAGCGACTTCTGACCGAGTTTGGCGTCACGCCGGAGGTCAGCGAGCCCCAGGTCTCCTACCGCGAGACGGTGCGGCGCCCGGCCGAGGTGCTGACGACCTACCGCAAGCAGAGCGGAGGTCACGGACACTACGCGCGCATCGAGCTGCGTATCGAGCCGCTGACCGACGAGGACGAAGACGAAGGCATCGTCTTCGAGGACGAGTCGCCGCCCGCCAACCTGCCCCGCGATTTCGTGCGTCCCATCGAGATGGGCGTACGGCAGGTGCTGGAGGAGGGCGTCATCGCCGGCTACACCATGACCGACGTCAAGGTCACGCTGCTGGACGGTGACTACCACGAAGTCGACTCCGCCGCTATGGACTTCGAGATCGCCGGCAGTATGGCGGCCCGTGAAGCCGTCCGCAGAGCCGCACCCACGCTCAAGGAGCCGATCATGAAGCTTGACATCAACGTGCCCGAGGAACACCTGGGCAACGTCGTCGCCGACATCGGCCGCCGCCGGGGCACCATGAACGGCATGCGGGTGCGCGGCAACTACCGCAACGTCGACGGCGAGGTGCCGTTGGCCGAGGCCCGGGGCTACGCCACCGACCTGCGCAGTATGACGCAGGGCCGCGGCACGTTCACGCTCGAGTTCGACAGCTACGAGATCGTGCCCGACGAGATCGCCCAGCAGGTGGTTGAGGAACGCGTAGCAGCCAACAAGGTACCGGTCCGGTAAATCAGCGAATTGAACGGGTAGCATACGAAGACCTCGGGGGAAAGCTCCGAGGTCTTCGTCTTTTCCGATGCCGCTGAACATGCTTTTTTGATCAATCAGCCTATAATAAATACTGTACAGGCCGTTGCAGATCACTACAGAGATCTACCTGCGGCAGCCTCCACCAGAAAAGTAAAACGTTCTAACGTTAGAACGTGAGAACGTTTCAACCTTAATGACCTTTGACATTCGACACATTTTGAGGGAGGACCCCGTGAAAATCCGTTCGATCACCGTCTTTGCAGAGCTGGACGCCGACCTGGACGCCTCGCGTGTGGCCGAGCTCGGAGCGTTCGCCCGCGCCGCCCGGAGCGCGTTCACCGAGGCGGGTTTCGAGGTACAGACGACGCGACTGGCGACGCACCTATTCCCGCTGCTCAAGAAAAGCCCCTGGGCCGACCGGCCCGCCGATTTCGCCGCCAAACTGGAGCCGCTGATCCGCGACCGGGGCTTCGACTACCTGGCGCTGGGCCCCGCCGACGCCGAGATGCTGCCGGCACTGCCCGAGATCTTCGCCGCTACCGAGGCGACCTTCGCCTCCACGCACCTCGTCAATTCGTCGGACGGCGCCATCAACGGGGAGACGCTCCGCGCCGCCGCCTACGTGATCCACCGCGCAGCGACTCTCGACGCGGGCTTCGGCAACCTGCGCTTCGCGGCGTTGGCGAACGTCCCACCGGGGACGCCCTTCTTCCCGGCAGCGTACTACGGCGACGGGCCCGCCACCTTCGCCATCGCCACCGAGGCCGCCGACCTGGCGGTCAACGCCTGCACCGCCGTCCACGACGTCGCCGACGCGCAGACGCGGCTCGTCCTGGCACTGGAGGACGCCGCCGGGCGTCTGGTGCCGGTCGCCGAGCGTCTGACGGGCACGCACGGCCTGGGTTTCGGCGGCATCGACTTCTCCCTGGCCCCCTTCCCCGCTCAAACGATCAGCATCGGCGCCGCGCTGGAACTGCTGACCGGGCAGTTGCTGGGTAGCGCCGGGACGTTGTCCGCGGCAGCGATGCTCACCGACGCCATCGAGCGCGCCCGCTTCCCCCACGTCGGCTTCTGCGGGCTGATGCTGCCGGTGCTCGAGGACCCCGTCCTCGCGCAGCGCGCGGCGGAAGGACGGCTGCAGGTCAACGACCTGCTGCAGTGGTCGGCCGTCTGCGGCACGGGCCTCGACACCGTCCCGCTGCCCGGCGCTGCCGCGCCCGAGTCGCTGGCGCGCCTGCTCTTCGACGTCGCCGCGCTCTCGGTCCGCCTGAACAAGCCGCTGACCGCGCGGCTGATGCCGCTGCCCGACAAGCAAGCCGGCGACCCCGTCCACTTCGACTTCGCCTACTTCGCCGACGGCGGCGTGCTCCCGCTGGATGGCGGCGGCACCGGCTCGCTCTTCGAGACCCAGTCGCTCTCCCTGGGGCCGATCCACCGACGGGCCTAGGTCCGCTCACAACGCACAGCGACGATGTCCCAGGAACACCCGCGTAAGATCCTGCACCTCGACCTGGACGCCTTCTTCTGCGCCGTCGAGGAGCTGCGCGATCCGTCGCTCCGGGGCAAACCCTTCGCCGTGGGTGGCTCCCCGGAGCGACGCGGCGTTGTCGCCTCGTGCTCCTACGCCGCACGGACGTACGGCGTCCACTCGGCCATGCCCATGGCCCGCGCGCTGCAGCGCTGCCCCGACCTAATCGTCGTGCCCGGTCGTCACGGCGTCTATGGGGACTACTCGGATAAGGTCATGGCGCATCTCTACAATCTCACCGACCTGGTGGAGCCGCTCTCCATCGACGAGGCCTTCCTGGACATCAGCGACCTCAAGCCCGCGGGCGAAGCGCTGGCGCGGCATCTGCAGCAGGCCATCTGGGACGATCTACACCTACCGTGCTCGCTGGGCGTCGCGACGAACAAGCTGCTGGCGAAGGCGGCCAACGACGCGGGCAAGGCCCGCCACCGCGGCGACCGTCCACCCATGGCCATCACCGTGGTGCCCCCGGGCCAAGAAGCCGCCTTCCTAGCGCCACAACCGGTGGAAAACCTCTGGGGCGTCGGCCCCAAGACGGGCGAACGGCTGGCGGCGCTGGGCATCCGCACCATCGGCGACCTCGCCGCGTGGCCCGCCGAGGACCTCGACCGCCGCTTCGGGAAGCACGGACGGTCGCTGACCCGCCGCGCCCGCGGCATCGACGACCGCCCCGTCGTCACCGAGCACGAGCGCAAGTCGCTGAGCAAAGAGACCACCTTCGCCGAGGACGTGCGCGATCACGACGTGCTCTGTCGCACGCTGATCCGGCTGAGCGAGGAGGTGGGACGCCGCCTGCGTCGCGCCGACCTGAGCGGCGCCACCGTCAAGATCAAGCTCCGCTGGTCGGACTTCACCACCATCACCCGCCAGGTGACATTGCCCCGCGCCACCAACCTCGACAACGAGATCATCGACGCGGCCTCGGAGCTCTTCGAGGCGGCCTGGCCGCCGGGGCGCCCGGTCCGGCTGATCGGCGTCGGCGTGACGGGCTTTCAGGAGCCGGGACAGCAGCTGCACCTCTGGCAGAAACCGTCGGAGAAGAAACAGCGCCTGCAGACGACGTTGGACGCGCTGCGGGAGCGTTTCGGGCGCGACGCCGTCCGACGGGCCAGCCAGATTGAGGACGACGAGCGGGGCCATCAGGCCGAGGGAGACAGCGTCTTGGGGGACGCCGAGACGTAGTAACGGCGGTAGGCGGCAGCTTCCCGCAGCAATGCGCGGAGCGTCGCGGTGACCTCGTCCAGATCGGACGTCGGCTTCCCGTCGCCGCGCGCCAGCCAGAGCGTGCCCTCCTCTTCGTGCAGCACCTCGACGTGGCCCCGCGCCGCCAGCCAGGCGATGCCCTGGCGCACGGTGCGCTCGCAGTGCGCCAGCGCGCCCGCCAACCGCACCAGCGGCACCTCCCCACCGTTGTGACGCAGCGCGTACTTCACCGCACCCATCAGCCGCTCCATAAAGGGGCGCAGCTCGTCCAGGCCCGGATCTTCTGCGAAGGCGATGATCTCCCGCGGTCCAACCTGGGCCACGGCCTCGGCGAGCACGGCGGGCGACGGCGGTCGCGTCCAGACGACGAGGCGTTCGGCGGCGGCGAGCCGATCCCGGGGCACGCCGGGCCCGTCCCCGCCCTCGGACCAGATCACGAGGTCGGCCTGCTCCTGCAGGGGGATCAGGAGCGTGCGCGGCGACGGCTCGCGACGGTAGTCGCGCACCGTGGGCCGGACGCGGGCCGGCGGTCGTTCCACCTCTTCAATCTCCGGCTCCGGCGCGCGCCGCGCGTCGATCCACGTGATCTGCAGCCCCCGCTCGCCGCGAAAGACGTTGGCCCGCACCGTGTAGGCCAGGTCGAAGACGCCCTCGGGCAGCTCCTCGGCCTGGGCCCGCCACCAGAGCACGGGGCGCACGGTCTCGTCAGCGTCGCCGACCATCACCTTGAGGTGCTTCTTATCGCGCCCCAGCGTCCGGTGGTGCCGCACCCGCACGTCACGCGTCGCCAGCACCGGCAGCGGATTGCCCTCGCCGAAGGGCGCCAGCCGCTCCAGCTCGTCGACCAGCTCCAGCGTCAGCGCCTCCAGCGGCAGATAGTCGGCGAGCTGCAACGTGGGCGGCGGGGGCGCCTCGCCCACCTGCGCGCGGACGGCCTCGGAGAGCCCGCGGCGGAATGCCGGGACGCGATCGAATGGCAGCGCCATGCCCGCCGCCATGGCGTGTCCCCCGAAGCCCTCCAGCAGGTCGGCCTGGGTGGTGATGGCCTCGATGATGTTGACACCCTCGACGGAGCGCGCCGAGCCGCGCGCCCGCTGTGTCTCCTCGTCGACGGAGAGCAGGACCGTCGGGCGGTGATAGCGCTCGACCAGGCGGCTGGCGACGATGCCGATGACGCCGGGGTGCCAGTCGCGACCGGCGACGACCAGCGCCGCGTGCTCCAGCAGCAGCGGCGCCTCGGCCTCGACCTGATCGCAGAGCCGCCGGCGCTGCTGGTTGAGCTGCTCCAGCCGCGAGGCGATGATCCGCGCCTGCGCCAGGTCGGTGGTGGTGAGGAAGTCGACGATGAGGTTGGCATCGCCCAACCGCCCGATGGCGTTGAGGCGCGGGCCCAGGCCGAAGCCGATATGCTCGGTATTGAGCTGCGCCAGGCTGATGCGCGCCACGCGGGCCAGCTCCTTCAGGCCCAGCCGCTGCGTCTCGCGAAGCGCCGCCATGCCGCGCTGCAGCAGATAGCGCGCGTCGCCCGTCTGCGTGGCGACGTCGGCGACAATGCCCAGCGCGACGAGATCGAGGTGGCGGGTGACGTCGGCGGGCCGACCGACCCGGGCGTAAAGCGCCTGGGCCAGCTTGTAGGCCACGGCGACGCCGGGCAGCGTCCCCAGCGGATGATCGGCGGGCAGCCGGTGCGGGTTGATGACCGCCAGCGCGGCGGGCAACGACCCCGCGGGCAGCTCGTGGTGGTCGGTGATGACGACGTCGACGCCGCGGGCGTTGGCGTAGTCGACGGCGGCGTGCGCGCGGACGCCCGTGTCGCAGGTCAGCAGCAACGTCGGCCCCTCGTCCAGGAGCTGCTCGAGGTGAGGGATGGTGACGCCGTGCGACTCCTCGGCCCGCACAGGGATGTGGTAGACGACGTCACCACCGAGGTCGCGACTAAGGTCGCGCAGCGCGTCCACCAGCAGCGTCGTCGCCGTCTGCCCGTCGACGTCGAAGTCGCCCCAGACGGCGAGGCGCTCACCGTCTCGCAGCGCCGCTATGATCCGCTCGACGGCGCGCTCCAGTCCGGGCAGCGCCGCGGGCGGCGCGGGCGTGTAGGCGTCGGGGTCGAGGAAGGCGCGCGCCTCCGCGACGGTCCGCACGCCGCGCCGGGCCAGCGTCCGCGCCACGATGGGATGTCCACCGACGGCCTCCTGCAGCGCGTCGGGAACGGTCACCGGCTGGGGTTCAATCCAGCGCATAGGCCAACGGATTGAACGGCTGTAGCGGATGTACTCGAATCATGTGGTTCTCCGCGATGATTTGGTCAGCAGATTGAACAGATTCAGCAGATTACGCAGATTTATGTTCGGTCCAGCAAGCATCAGACGGTCAGGGCGAACACCTATATCAACGGATTAAACGGATCAAAACGAAACGCTCCAAGTCCCGCGACCACCCAACCAAGCGACCATTCGACCAAGCGACCACCCGACCACCCGACCACCCAACCAAGCGACCATTCGACCAAGCGACCACCCGACCACCCGACCAAGAACTAGAACTCCACCTCGGCGACCTGGTCGAAGTCTAAATCGAAGACGTCAACGCCTTCGGGCTCGCGTTCGGACTCGAACTCGGCGTCCAGCTCCGCCAGTGGGCCGGCGGCCTGGCCCCGATCGCAGAGCGAGCGGTACGGGCAGTAGCGACAGCGACGCGCGTCGTCGGTACGGGGGAAATCCTCGGGGCCCTCACACGCGCGGATCTCGGTGATCAGCCGGACCAGCTCCTCCTCGTCGGCGGCGTACTGCGTCGCACCGTAGGAGAGCCGCTCGGGGTCGTCGGGATGTTCGGCGAACCAGTAGACCATCTCAACCTGCCCAGGCGGCAGCGACGGCTCCGGCGACGCGAGCAGGTGCCCACCGGCCCGCGCCAGCAGGTAGCGGTAGACGCGCGTCTGCAGGCGCGCCACCAGCCACCGCCGCTGCGTGCGGGTCCGCGACGTCTTCCAATCGAAGATCAGCCCGGCGCCGTCGGGCGCGACGACGACGAGGTCGTACTTGGCCGCCAGGCGATAGCCCGCCAGCGGCGCCGACAGCGTCAGCTCGGGGTAGTGATCGCCCGCGACGTCGGCGGGACGCGCGTCGAGATAGTGCGCCCACCAGCGTTCCAGGTTCTCATCGGCGACCATCGCCGACAGCCGCTCGATGGGAATTCCCAGAATCTGCTGCTGCACCATCCGATGGAAGCGCCGCCCGGCCTGCATCCGGCGCTCGTGCTCCAGCACCGGTTCCGCCTCGACCGCGGGCCAGCGCACGCGCTCGACGTAACGCAGGTAGAAGCGGCGCGGACAGTCGACGAAGTCCTGCAGCGACGCCTGGCTAAATTGAAAGTCATCCGGTAGCAAAGACAAGATCAAAACTCCTCGTCCTGGAAGCGCCAGATCGCCACAAACACAAAGACCGCGATGGAGAGCAGCGTCGCGTAGAGCGGCGTCAGCGAGGGCAGCGGCTGGCCCGCCATGAGGGCCGCGGCGATGGCCCCGCCCAGCCCTTCCGAACCCGGCGGCGGCAGCACCAGCGTCCACGGCAGCACGTGCCGCAGTGGCGGGAGCATGCCCAGGAGGTACTGCTGTCCAAAGGAAAGCGCCAGCGGCACGCCGATGACGGCGGCACGGTTGTTGACCAGCACGCCTAACATCACCGTCAGCGTCAAGAAGTAGAGCAGGTTGACCGCCAGCACGCCCAGGCCCAGCAGGTAGTTGAGCGGATTGGGCGCCGCGCCCGCCAGGGTAAACTGGAGAAAGGCCGCCACGCCCGGAAAGACGTTCATGGTGAGCACCGCGCCGACGGCGCTGGGCAGCAGTTTGGAGAGGATAAAGGCGGTCCGGGAGACGGGCTTGGAGAGCACCCAGGCCGCCGTGCCCGAGAGCTTCTCGCCGACCACGGCGTCCTGCATGATGATGGTGACGGCGATGGGCGGGAAGAGGCCCCCAAAGAGCGCGAAGAGCGCGGGGGCCTCCTGCGGGTCGAAGGCCTCGGCACCCCAGAGCAATCCCGCCAGGACAAAGTTGATGATCCCGGTCCAGATCAACGTCTGCACCCACCAGAGGTTGGTCGACCACCAGGCAGCGAAGCCGGCGCTCATCAGATTACCCAGGCCGCGACGCCATCCTCTTTCGTCTCGCAATTCAAACGCGCTATTCCCCGTCATGTACTCCTCCTTCGACGATGTTGGTGAAGACGTCCTCGAGCTCGTAGGCCTTGCGCCGGAACTCCCACACGACCAGCGACTGATCGGTCAGCAGCAGCCGCAGGAGCTGCTGTTCGGCGATCTCCGGGTCCGAGACGCCGACGAACCACTCGCTGCCCTCGTCCAGTGGCTGCCGCCGGACCTCCGTGACCCAGGGCTGCGCCTCGACGCGCGCGTACGCCCCCTCGACGTCGCCGCGCAGCCGTACGACGTAGACCACGCCGTCGCCGCCCGCCAGCAGCGCCTCGATGGGGCCGTGGGCGACCAGCTCGCCGTGGTTGAGAATGGCAACGGTGTCACTCACCTTCTGCACGTCGTCCAGGATATGGGTCGAGTAGAAAATGGTGGTGTACTTGCGCAGGCGTTCCATCACCTGCAGCACGTCGCGCCGCCCCAGCGGATCCAACGAGGCCGCGGGCTCGTCCAGGATCAGTAGATCCGGATAGTTGACCTGCGCCTGCGCGATGCCCACCCGCTGCCGCTCGCCGCCCGAGAGGCCCTTGATGGGCCGGTCGGCCTTGTCGGTGAGCCCGACCAACTCCAGCATCTCGTCGACCCGCTCATCGATGGCGGATTCCGGTCCCCTGAAGAAGAACTTGGCCGTGAACGTCACCATCTCCCGGGCCGTCATGTGCTCGTAGAAACGGGGGTCCTGCGGCAGGTAGCCGACGCGCGCGCGGATCTCCACACTCTCCTTGACGATGTCCCGGCCGAAGACCATGCCGCTTCCGGCGGTAGGCTTGATCAGCCCCAGGAGCAGCTTCATCGTCGTCGTCTTGCCGGCGCCGTTGGGGCCCAGGAAACCGAAGATCGAATTCTTGCGCACCGACAGCTCCAGGCCCTTGAGCGCCTGGACGCCGTCGTAGCGCTTGCTCAACCCGTGGGTCTCAATCACTGTTCTTTCGGACATATTACCTCCCAAGGTTGTCACTTTCCAGGTGCACACTCCATACAACAAAAATGTCTGGCGATCTATATAAAAGGCCTTCGCTCGACATTTTTCGAAAGTGCGTTGCACCTCAAAGTCAAAGAGGATAAAATTCTACAGAGATCACTCCTGCTCTAGTACCCACTGCGTTTCATGATATAATGAATGCAAAGAGATTCAAACCCATCTAGTCAAGTAACAAAAGTGGAGCAGGATATGTCAAAGTCCACCGCTCAAGAGATCGCCCTTGAGCAGATCATGTACAAGTTGATCAGTGCTTATCAGCCAAAAAGGGTCATTCTCTTCGGCTCATGGGCGTACGGACAACCCGACGAGCACAGCGATATTGATCTGCTTATCGTCAAGGAGACCGACGCATCGCCCTTGGAGCGACGCGTGCAGGTGCGCCGTCTGGTGGCAGATGCGAAAAGACGCATTCCTTTTTCCCCGCTGGTCTTAACCCCTAATGAACTGGAACAGCAACTCGATGCCGGAAACCCCTTTTACCGCGATATCCTTGCACGCGGAAAGGAGCTCTTTTCCCGTGGCTGACATCAGCGTTCCGGGTGCGTGGTTCAAGCAGGCAAATTTGGACTTGCAGGCGGCAGAACTTCTGCTCAATCAGGATGGTCCTCTCACTATTGTGGCCTTCCACGTACAACAGACCATTGAGAAATACCTGAAAGGCTATCTACTGTCTGTCGGCGAACCCCTACGACGTATCCATGATTTGGAAGTGCTGCTTGGCGAAGCCATCGCCCACGATGCAGATTTCGCACCTTTTCTATCAGATTGCCAACGTATCACAGAATACTACATTGAAGCTCGATACCCGATCGGCGTCACCACCCTTTTTCAACCCGCGATGCTCGAAAAGGATCTACGTATCGCTCGCGACCTAATTGCACTCATTCGAGACAAAACAACCCACCCCGGAACCGAAGCGTAGTCACGTCTCACGCTTCGCGTTTTGCGCTTCCCACCACGTTTGCAGCGCAATAAACGGCACCGCGGGCTGCTGGTCGCCGTGCCGACCCGTGTTCCACGTCATGATCAGCCCCTTTTTGGCCCGGGTGATGCCGACGTAGAGCAGACGCAGGCGCTCGGCGGCGTAGTCGTAGCGCGCCCGCTGCGACGGTGAGCCCTCGTCGTAGGGAAAGAGGTCGGGATCCTCATGCAGCGCCTTGAGCTGGGCCAGCATCTCGGCCTGCAGGTTGAGGTCGTCGCGCACGTACCACCGCTCGGAGATAAAGCGATCCTCCGGCAGGCCCGCGGGGAAGTTGTAGTCATTGACGGACATCAGGTAGACGCGGTCCCACTCCAGCCCCTTGGCTTTGTGCACCGTGGCGACGACGACGTGTCCGGCGTACTTCTCCGGCTCGAAGCCGGTGTCGTCCTCACTGAGGCCCAGAAATTTGCGCTCGTTGCGCGCCACCACGGCCAGCTCTTCGGTCATCTCGGGCAGCCGCCAGTCGGGGTGCAGGTCGACGACGCGGCGCAGCACGCCGGCCAACTTGTGCGCTACCGCCAGGTCGACGGGCGCGTCGAAGAGATCCTGCGCCAGCGTCAGCACCAGCTGATCGATGGGCAGCGCGGTCGCGGCCTGCCAGCGGCGGACCAGACGGCGGAACTCGACGAGGTGCGCGTGCAGCCCCGGTTTCTCGACCTCCAGGTCGAGCGACGCCAGCCAGTCCCGGTCGGTGCGGGGCCAGAGGAACTCCTCGACGTTGTGCAGCTTGCGGAGCCGCCGGGCCACCCACTGCAGCCGCTCCTGCCGCGCCTCGTCCTCGTGCTCGCGGTCGTCGCGTCGCCATACACGGTAGACGGTCGCGAGTTTGGTCGCCGACGCGGGATCGGCCAGATAGTTGACGACGTTGCCCAGCGCGCCGGCGGTCTCCCGGGTGGCGCGGGTGCTGCGCAGCAGCTCGTGATAGGGAATCTCCCGCGCCTTGAGCGCATTGGCCAGCTGAAAGCCGCGGGTGTTGCGCGGCACCAGCACGGCGACGGTCGCGTCGGGATGCTCCGGCAGCCACACCGCCAGCGAATCGACCACCACCTTGAGCTCCGCCTCGGGCGAGAGCCGCCGCTCGAAGACGTGGATCTCCTCCGGACGATCGGGGGGATTGGGCTGCGGATCGCCGGGCGGCGTGGGCTGGATGTGTGGCGGCGCCAGCGCGTCGCGCACCGCCGGAACGGGATGCGCCTCCTGCGTCCAGTCAATGAGGTGATTCGCCAGGTCCATGATACTCTGCATCGAGCGGCCCGAATTGGGCAGATCCCGCGCCTCGACGTCCGCCTGGGTGCGGAAGTCGCGCAGGTACCTGGGGCTGGCGGTGGTGAAGGTCTCGTAGATGGCCTGGTTGGGGTCGCCGACGCGGACCCAGTTGCCGTCCGGGCCGGCGAGCAGGCGCAAAATGGCCTCCTGCAGGCGGCT
>CAZCPK010000068.1:9893-12697 GCA_964500755.1 uncultured Anaerolineales bacterium | reverse complement strand
TCAACCCGGCTTCGTTTGCCTTGTGCGCGGCTAAGCACGTTCTGCGACATTGGCGCGGGTCTTCGCTGACCACTCGCTTCGAAATCCCATCTCTCAATAAGTCAGCGCACGCCAGACGTTGCGCTCTCAATCCATTATAACGGCGCCTCCACACAGAAGCAAGAATCCGGCCCGGGGGGGCAAACGAAGCGGTTCTAAGGCTTTCTAAGGTTGCTCAGCGCCTCCTGGCAACGCTTACCCACCCAGGTCATCAACCCGGCTTCGTTTGCCTTGTGCGCGGCTAAGCACGTTCTGCGACATTGGCGCGGGTCTTCGCTGACCACTCGCTTCGAAATCTCCCGGGGATGTCAGCACAACCTTTGCCCGAGCCCGGTAACCGCACAGTTGGAGCCGTAGGGACGGGACGCGCATGGCAGGGGAATCATCCGGAGTGCGTGGCAGACGTGTCGTACAAGGTGGGGATTGGAATGTACGGGACGGCAATCGCGGCGCACCAGGGGGGCAACTTGGTGCATCGCGTGGCAATCATAGGGCACAGGGTCCGGAACGTCGCGCGGCGGTCCGGGCGCGTTCCCCGCGGCGAAAAGCCAAGAAGCGGTCGTTGCCCCACAAGCAGACATCCGATTGCGCCACGTTTAGCACGGCGCAATCGGATGTCCAAGGATCAAATCAAAGATACGTCAGGCCGGGACCTTTTCTGCCTCTTCCTCGTCGCGCTCCACCTCGTCCAGCGGATAGGTCTCCCCACAGACCATGCACTCGGCCTCGTTCTTGCGCGCCACGACCAGCTGGCCCTCACACTGCGGGCACTTCGCCTTCAGCGGGCGCTTCCACGACGTGAACTCGCATTCGGGCCAATTGGAGCAGCCGTAGAAGACGCGGTGGCGCTTGCGGGTGCGGCGGATGACGATCTCGCCGTCCTCGCAGTCGGGACACGAGACGCCGATCTTCTCCAGCCACGGTTCGGTGTGCCGGCACTCCGGAAAGTTGGAACAGCCGATGAATTTACCATAGCGGCCCCACTTGACGAGAAGCGGCGCGCCGCACTTCGGACAGTCGCGGCCCACGTACTCCTTCTGCTTCATCTTGGGGATGGCCTCCTCGGCCTTCTCCAACGCCTGCGCAAAGGGGCCGTAGAACTCGCGCAGCAGCGAGACCCACTCGCGGTCGCCTTCCGCGATCTCGTCGAGCTCGCGCTCCAGCTCCGCCGTGAAGTCGACGTTGATCAGGTCAGGGAAGTGCTCCACCAGCACGTCGTTGACCAAAATCCCCGTCTCCGTCGGGGCAAGCCGCCGGCGTTCGCGCTCCACGTAGCCGCGCCGCTGGATCGTCGAGAGGATCGACGCGTACGTCGACGGGCGTCCGATGCCGTACTCCTCCAAATCCTTGATCAAGGAGGCGTCGGAGTAGCGGGCCGGCGGCTGCGTGAAGTGCTGATCCGGCAGCAGGCGCAGCAGATCAAGCAGCGCGCCCTTGGTCAGCGACGGGACGGGCGGCGTCTTCTTCCTGGGCTCCTCGTCATCCTCCTGCGTCTGTTCCTCGTAAACGACCAGGAAGCCGGGGAAGCGCAGCGTCGAGCCCGAGGCCCGGAAGAGGTAGGGCTTCTCCTCCTCGGTGCCCGCCAGAATCTTGACGCGCCGCGTATTGTAGACCGCCGGCTTCATCTGGCTGGCGACGAAACGCCGCCAGATCAGGTTGTAGAGCCGGTACTGATCGCGGGAGAGGTACTCCTTGATCGACTTCGGCGTCTTCAAGACGTCGGTCGGGCGGATGGCCTCGTGGGCCTCCTGCGCGCCCTTCGACTTGGTCTTGTACTGCGGCGGCTTCGCGGGCAGGAACTTCGGCCCGTATCGCTTCTTGACGTAGTCGCGCGCTGCATTCTGCGCGGTCTCGGCGATGTTGGTGCTGTCGGTGCGCATGTAGGTGATCAAGCCCTCGGGGTTGCCGTTGCCCAGGTCGAGCCCCTCATAGAGCTGCTGCGCGATGCGCATCGACTTGCGCGCCGAAAAGTGCAACTTCCGCGCGGCCTCCTGCTGCATGGTGCTCGTCGTGTAGGGCGGCGAGGTGTTGCGGCGGCGCGTCCCCTCGCGGACGCCGGAGACGACGTAGATCGCGTCCTCCAGGTCGTCGAGGATACTCTTGACCTCGTCCTCGCTGTGCAGCTCAAACTTCTCTCCTCGAATGCGGGAGAGGCTCGCGGTGAAGGCGGTCTGTTTGCCGTCCTCCAACGGCTCCTGAGGTCGGAGTTCCGCATCGATGGACCAATACTCTTCAGGCACAAAAGCGTCGATCTCCCGCTGGCGCTCGACAATCAGCCGCAGCGCCACGGACTGCACGCGTCCGGCGGAGAGCCGGCTGCGGATCTTACGCCAGAGCAGCGGGCTCAGCTTGTAGCCCACCAGACGGTCGAGGATACGGCGCGCCTGCTGTGCGTCGACCAGGTCCATGTTGAGTCCGTGCGGATCCTCGAAGGCCTGCTGCACGGCCTCCGCCGTGATCTCGTGGAAGACGACGCGGTGCAGCCGCTCCTGGGGCACGCGCAACACGGCGCCCAGGTGCCAGGCGATAGCCTCGCCCTCGCGGTCGGGGTCAGTCGCCAGATAGATATCGCCGGCTTTCTGCGCGGCCTTGCGCAGCTCCTTGACCACGTCCCGTTTCTCGTTGGGAATGCGGTAGCGCGGCTCGAAGTCGTTCTCCACGTCAACGGAGAGCTTCGAGCGCAGCAGATCCCGCACGTGGCCCACCGAGGCCTTGACCTTGAACTTCTTGCCCATGATGCGCCCCACCGTGCGCGCCTTGGTCGG
>CAZCPK010000068.1:0-9883 GCA_964500755.1 uncultured Anaerolineales bacterium | reverse complement strand
CGATGATCAGCTTGCCCGTAGGCGGCGGTGGTTCAGGCTTCGGCGGCGGCTCCATCCCCTCGTGCATCTCGGTCCGCCCCATGCGAAACATATTGGTCCCACAGACGGCGCACGTCCCCCGCGTCGCCGGCTGAGCTTTTGCCGTGAAAACCGGCTCCGGGTCCACCATTTCGCGCTTTTCTTTGCACTTAACGCAATAAGCTTTCAATTTTGTATCCTTATGCATATAGTTTCGTTTATCTCTCACTCCATGACTTCGGCACAAAATCATAAAAGAAAAGCCGTAGACTGTCAAGTGCGTGCAATTTTGCGCCGGTGGACAGGCGGCTCGCCCGTCCACGCGGGAAGGGCCGCCCGCGCTACTGCCACAAACCCAATAAGAGCGAAATTCGCTTACTCCACTTAATCTGCTGCGAGGATTGCTGGCTGGCGACGCAAGCGGCGATATCTACGTATTCCAGTAGAACTCGCCTGCTGGCTAACGCATCCTCTTATCCCTCGGGACACCAAAAAAGCCGGACATACCAGGTACGTCCGGCTCCTGGATACGGCTGCGAGCCTACAGGTACTCCTCCCGCCCCGCGGCGCGCAGTTGCTTCACCACGTCGCGGACCTTCTCGGCTTTAGTGGGCACGGTGATCAACGTCGCGTTGGGCGTGTCGACGACGATGAGCCCTGCGACGCCGACCGTCGCGATCAGACGATCGGTGTCGGAGAAGACGAAGGTATCGCTCGTCTCCACACCGATGTGCTCGCCCAGGCTGACGTTACCGTCGGCATCGTCCGCGTGCAGCGCTTTCACCGCATCCCAGCTGCCCACGTCGGACCAGCCGATGTCCGCCGGGAGCATCGCGACCTCCGCGGCCCGCTCCATGATCCCGTAGTCGATGGTCTCCTTCTCCACCGTCGGCCAGATCCGGCGCACCGTCTCGGCGTAGGTCTCGCCGTCCAGCGTCTCGTCCAGCACCTCCAGCGTCTCGTCCAATTCCGGCATGTGACAGGCGATCTCCTGGAGGATGCGCTCAGCGCGCCAGATAAACATTCCGCTGTTCCAGGCGTAGGTGCCGGCGTCTAAGAATTCCATGGCGGTCTCGGCGTCCGGCTTTTCGGTGAAGCGTTCCACGCGATAGTAGGGATAGTCCTCCAGCTCGCCCAGCTGCTCACCCCGCTTGATGTAACCGTAGCCTGTCGAGGGCGACGTCGGCTCGATGCCCAGCGTGACCAGATAGTCCTCCTCGGCCACAGCGCGCGCCGCCGTCAGCACTTCGCGGAATTTATCCTCGCGGCGGATGTAGTGATCGGCCGTCAGCACCGCCATAATCGCCTCCGGATCGTAACGACGCAGATGCAACGCCGCCAATCCGATACAAGGCGCCGTGCCGCGCCCTTCCGGCTCCACGATAAAGTTCTCCCGCCGCAACTCGGGCATCTGCTCCGCCAGCGGCGCCACCTGCTCCGCGGCGGTCACCACGAAGACGCGCTCGGGGGGTAACAACGGCAGCAAGCGATCCACCGACCGCTGAAACATCGAACGCTCGCCAAACAACGTCAACATCTGCTTAGGATGCGCCTCGCGACTCATGGGCCACAGACGGGTGCCACCGCCTCCGGCCATGATCACGGCATATAGATGTTCATTCTCTGCGTTCACGACATAACCTCCTCGTAAGTAGGATGGTCTGTTGGTCGGATGGTCAAGTTATCGACGGATGGAAAAGGCCGGTCACGTCCGTTTGATCCGCTGATCGGGCGCACTGAGAGGAATGTACCGACGGAACGTGCTCGCGGCGACGAACGCTCACGTGCCAAAACGCACCAGCCAGCGCTCAAAGCGCGCTTCGTGTTCGACGCCGTACCGCACGATCTTACGCCGTACCTCATCGACGGAGCGCTGGCGCCAGAGCTTGCGGGGATTCTTCGTGAAGAAGAGATCCGCCCAACTGATAATCTGCTCCTCAATGGTCTCCGGCAGGATATCTTCCACGGGGAGCGGGAGCCCCTGCGCCTCGATCTCCTCCGCCGTAATACCCAGACCGACGTGATTGTAGGCCACGCGGGCGTGCCGGGGCAGACCGGCGGCCTCAAGAATACGTCGTCCCTCCACGAGGTGCGCGATGTAAGGCAATTCCCCATAGCAGCCGAGCCAGGTTGCGTCGACCTTGACGATACCGATATCGTGCAGCAGCGTGGCCTCCTGGATGAAAACCAACTGCGCATCGCTCAATCCCTGGCGCATCCCAACGCGGGTCGCCATAGCGGTCACAGCAGCGACGTGGGGCAGATAGAGGCGATAGGTCTTGGAGTCTGGCGGGATATAGCGGTGGAGCAGGGCGAAAACGTCCGGGCGCGTCAAGAGGCGCTCCTCTCCGTCCGCGTCTCGTAAGCGACCCGGTCCTCACGCGCTGCCACGTATTGCGTGCCGCCCACCTGCCGGACCAACCCCTTCAACTCCATCATGACCAACGTGCTACTGACCGTCTCGACGGGCAGCGCTGCCTGACGGGCCAGCTCGTCGACGTGGGTCGGCTCGTGAGAGAGGGCCGCCAACAGCGTCGCCTCCAGCGCATTCTCAGGGAGAGCGACCCGGGCCACTTGCTTCTCGGCCAGGTGATCGAACTGCAGCGTCTCCAACACGTCGCGCGCCTCGGTCACCACGTGAGCGCCGTCGCGCAGCAGCCGGTTGCAACCGGCCGACGCCGGGCTCAGGATGTTGCCGGGCACGGCGAAGACTTCGCGGCCCTGATCGGCCGCAAAATCGGCGGTGATGAGCGCGCCACTGCGCTGCCCGGCCTCCACCACGACCACGCCTCGGCTGAGGCCACTGATGATACGGTTACGGGGCGGAAAATTCTTGCTCTCAGGCGGCGTTCCCAGGGGATAATCGCTGACGATGGCGCCCTGCGCCACGATAGCAGCGGCCAGCTTGCGATGTTCGGATGGATAGATGCGGTCGACGCCACAGCCGAGCACCGCGATGGTCCGTCCGCCGGCGTCCAGCGCCGCGCGATGCGAGACGCCGTCGACGCCGCGGGCCAATCCGCTGACCACGGTCACGCCGTTACGGGCCAGCGCGCCGGCCAGCCGGCGAGCGACCTCTTTTCCATACGTCGTCGCCTTGCGCGTGCCGACCACAGCGACGGCCCACTCGTCCGCCGGGGTCAGCTCACCGCGCACGTAGAGGACGGGCGGCGAATCGGGAAGTTGTTTGAGTAACGCCGGATAAGCGTCGTGATCCCAGGTAAGCACGTGCGCCCCTTTTGCAGCGATCTTCTTCACGACGAGATCAAGATCGACCTGGCGACGTACCTTGAGGAAACTACGCAACGCCCGACGATCCAGCCCCAGATCCTCCAGGGCCGAGCGGGGCGCTTCCCACGCCGCGCGGATATCGCCAAAGGCGTCCAACAACGCCCGCAGGCGTATGGGACCAATCCCCCGCACGAGGTTAAAGCCTATCCAATACCGTAAAGTCTCCATAAATGACAAAGGGACCGTTTTCACGATCCCTGATTCTACACGTCAGTCGCCTATTTCGTCCAGCAGTCCTGGCAGCAGGTGGACGGTCATCTGCCCCCCCTCCACATCGATGTCGACGATCACGTCTTCAATAGCCGGCAGCAACACCTCGCCAAAGAGGCCATGGATCACGTAAACGTCGTTGACGCCGGGCGTGCTGAGGATCTCAACGAGCTCTCCCAGCGACTCGCCCTCGTCGGTCACCACCTCTAGACCCAGCAGCTGAAAAGCGTAGTATTCGTTTTCTTCCAGCGGCTTCGCCATCTCCCAGCTGATCTGAACGCGAGCGTCCCGAAGGGCTTCCGCCGCGTTGCGATCATCGCAGCCCTGCAGGCGCAAGAGCATCCGCCCCTTGTGGAAACGGACGTTCTCCACCTTATAGGGACGACGCTCCGGCCCAACGTAGACCTCGTCCAGCTCCGCGATGTGTTCCGGCGTGTCGGTAAGGATCTCCATCGCCAGCTCCCCACGGATACCGTGAGGCTTCACGATCCGCCCAATGGTCAAATAACGAGGCTCAGGCTGCGTACCAGGCATCCCTGAGCCTCGTGAGTGACTGTCCGAAGGCTGCGGAAGCGACATCTATCAGATAATCTCCAGGGTGACCTTTTTCCCCATCTTGGCGCCCAGGACCCGTGCCAGCGACCGCATCGCGTTAATGGTCCGGCCCTTGCGTCCAATCATGCGCCCCATATCCTCCGGGGCCACACGCAGTTCCAGCATAATGGAAGTTTCCCCCTCGATCTCCGAGAGATTCACCGCGTCGGGTTTATCCGCCAAGGCTTTGACAATGTATTCGACCAGATCGTAGACCTTCGACATGGCATGCCTCCTTGATGTGTAAGGAATGGTAAATTGATGTTACGAGAAGTAAGGCGCTCTACCTATGCTTCTTCAGACGCTTCCGTCTCTACACTTTCTTCAGACGTTTGTTCAGTAGCCTCAGCTGTATTTTCAGCAGCCTCCTCTTCCTCAACTTCGGTTTCTTCCTCGACCTCAGGGGGTACTTCGGCAGCTTCCGGTGCCTCCTCCTCGGTTTCGGACTGCTCCGGTTCCTCCGGGCTAACGGATGCCTCTGCAGCGGCAACCTCCGCTTCTTCCGCAACCTCGGGCGTGACGTCCTCGATCGCGGCTTGAGCCGTTTCCTCTTCTTCCGCAGGCGCTTCTGTTTCTCCGGCTTCAGCCTCCGCAACTAACGTCTCCAACTCCTCACCTGCTCGCAGGCGTTCAAAACGTTCCAGCGTTCCGTGGGTGCGCAGAATACGAGCAACCGAGGGGGTGGGTTGTGCGCCTACGCTAAGCCAGTGCAGGGCACGCACCTCTTTGATCTCCACCGTCTCGGGCTCCGTGCGCGCGTTGTAGGTGCCGATAACTTCAACAAAGCGCCCATCCCGAGGCGCGGTCGACTCTGCAACGACAATGCGGTACGTGGGCTGTTTTTTCATGCCCATCCGGCGCAATCTGATCTTAAGCATACTCCTCCTGTCCTTATGTATCCGTTCTATTTTAGAGGTAAGGCGCCAAGGCGCCGTCTATCTGAAAAGCCCGCCGGGTAGCGAAAGTCCCCGCAGCTTTCCTTTATTCAGCTGTTTGAACAGCTTTTTCATCTGTCGATATTGTGAGAGCAACACGTTGATCTCGTGCACGTCCGTGCCACTGCCTCGAGCAATACGCCGTTTACGACTCCCATTGAGAATCTTGGGCTTCTGGCGTTCCTCCGGCGTCATCGAGAGAATAATGGCCTCAACGCGCTTGAGCTGCTCTTCGGTCTGAGCCTCGTCGATGTTGGTCTGCTTAAGCGCCCGGTTCATTCCCGGCACCATACCCAACAGCTCCCCGATGGGGCCCATTTCACGCACTTTACGCAGCTGCTCCAGAAAGTCCTCCAGATCAAACTCGCCCTGGCGAAGGCGCTTCTCCATCCGGGCAGCCTGCTCCTGATCGAAGGTCTCTTCGGCCTTCTCAATGAGCGTCATCACGTCACCCATACCCAGGAGGCGTGAGGCTAAACGATCGGGATGGAAGACTTCCAGCGCACCCAACTTCTCACCCGTACCCAGAAACTTGATGGGCACACCGGTGACGGCCCGCATACTGATCGCGGCGCCACCCCGGGCGTCTCCATCGACCTTCGTCAGCACCAAACCGGTCAGCCCAACGCGCTCGTGGAATCCTCCGGCGATGTTGACGGCTTCCTGTCCGGTCATCGCATCCGCAACCAGCAAGATTTCGACCGGCTCGACGCGCTCGCGGATGGCCTCCAATTCGCCCATCATCTCGTCGTCGATCTGCAACCGGCCCGCCGTATCCAGAATGATGACGTCGGCGCCCCGCTCATTGGCGGCTCTGACCGCACGCTCGCAGATATCCGGCGGATTTAGGTTTTTGCCGTGCTCGCTGTAGACCGGAATGTCAAGTTGGCGACCCAACACCTCCAGCTGCGTGATAGCTGCAGGACGGTAGGTATCGGCCGCGACCATGAGGGGGAAGCGACCTTTTTCACGCAGATGTTGTGCCAGTTTCGCCACGGTCGTCGTCTTGCCGGATCCTTGCAGCCCCACGAGCATGATGATGTAAGGGGCTTTGCCGCTGAGATCCAGACGACCCGGATCTCCCAACGTCTCCACCAGCTCGCGGTGGACGATCTTGACGACCTGTTGGGCCGGGTTCAGGGCCTGGGAGACTTCTTCCCCAACCGCCTCTTCCCCGACGCGCGACGTGAAATCCTTGACGACCTTATAATTGACGTCAGCTTCTAAAAGTGCCAGCCGGATCTCTCGGAGTACCGACTTGACGTCCTCTTCTCGCAAGACACCGTGCTTGCCGAGACGATCAAAGACGCCCTGTAACTTTTCACTTAACGATTCAAACATAATCCTCCACTCTTATCCGACTGCCTACATTTTAATGCATCTTGGAAATTCGTCAAGCATGCGGGCGTAAATTTCGATTGAGAGCAATTTCAGATAGCAGTGAACGAAAAAGATACATAATCCAGCGCATCAACCCGACCCCACAACCATTTTTCTCCCTTGTCAAAGAGCGCATCTTAAGGGATAATGTTGAGTGTAGAAAACGTCCTTACGAAGCCAGAGAAGAGCGCTCTGAGGCTCACCTTTGGGTCGATCGATGACGCTCGAGTATACTATCAGAAGAAAATACCGTTGGAGAAGGCAAAATTATGCGTTCACAAAGAACCGTTAAAATGATTCGCTCGTTGATCGTAGCCCAGCGCGAGCGGCGACGTCAGCAGAGCCGCACCGGCGTCAATCTGGTGCTGCGCATCGTCAGCGTCGTGCTGCTCGTCGCCGTGCTGGGAACATTTCTGCTGACCGGCGCAACGGTCGGGGCCGCAGCCAGCGCCTATTCGTTGATCATCGAAGACCTCCCCACCCCCAAAGAGATCGAGTCCGCCAGCGTGGAGACCTTCGAGACGACCAAGATCTACGCCTGGGGTGAGGATACCAACGGCGACGGACAGAAAGATCCCGAGTTGATCTACGAGGTCATCGACCCCAGCGCCGGTGATCGGAACTGGGTCACGCTCGACGACGTACCGGAACATCTGATCAACGCGACGGTGGCCATGGAGGACAAGAATTTCTGGACCAATCCCGGCTTTGACCTTTACGGCATCACCCGCGCCTTCGTCAACAACCTCCAGGGCAAAGCCGTCCAGGGCGCTTCCTCCGTGACCCAGCAGGTTGTCAAGCGTTCGGTCTTCACCTTCGAGGAACAGACGCGGAAGAGCTACAGCCGGAAGATCCAGGAGCTGCTGATCGCGGCCGAGCTGACGCGCCGCTACGACAAAGAGACGATAATGGAATGGTATCTCAACACCATCTTCTACGGGAACCTAGCTTACGGCATCGACGCCGCCGCACGCATCTACTTCGGCAAGCCCGCCAGCGAACTGACGTTAGCGGAGTCCGCGCTGCTGGTACCGATCCCGCAATCCCCGCTGATCACGCCCTTCGACACACCGGAGCAGGCAAAGCGCCGTCAGGAAATCGCGCTGCGCCGGATGGTCGAGGAGGGGTACATCACGTCGGAGGAGGCGGAGGCGGCCAAGGCCGAACCCCTGCAGCTGGTGGAATCTGAACTGCGCTTCGACATCAAGGCGCCCCACTTCTCCATGTACGTGCGGGACAAGCTCGAGGAGATGTTCGGACCAGAGATGATCGCCGGCGGCGGGCTGCGCGTCTACACCACGTTGGATCTGGAACTCAACCGGCAGACGCAGTGTGCGGCGCAGACCTATCTACGCATCCTCAACGGGGGGGATCCCGCCACAGCCATCAACGAGGCCGTGAGCAACGGCTGCGAGGCAGCGCGGTACATCCCGGACGTCCCCTCACGTCGCGTCGGCATCGATCACAACGTCAGCAACGCCGCTGTGATGGTCCTCCACCCCCAAACCGGTGAAATTCTGACCATGATGGGCAGCGTCGATTACTGGAACGACGAAATCGACGGCAAGTTCAACATCGCCGTCGATGGCCTGCGACAGCCCGGCTCCTCGTTCAAGCCCTTCACCTACGTCACGCTGCTCTCCCAGGGATACAATCCGGCTCACATGTTCCTAGACGTCCGCAAAGCCTTTGAGCAGGGCGAAGGCCGCCCGCCTTACGTACCAGAGAACTACACCCGCACTCACCACGGACCGGTCAGCATGCGCGAAGCGCTGGCGCAGTCGCTCAACATCCCCGCGGTCGAGGCCATGTCCCTGGCGGGTATCGATAACGTGCTGCGCACAGCGCACCGCATGGGTATCAACACCCTCGATCGCGGCCTGCAGTATTACGGGCTGAGCCTGACACTGGGCGGCGGTGAAGTGCACCTGATCGACATGGCCTACGCCTTCAGCGTCTTCGCCAACAACGGCGTCATGTATGGGCAGCCGGTCCCCGAGGAGGATCAACGGCCCGGTTTCCGCCAACTGGATCCGGTCGCCATTCTGCGCGTGGAGGATCGTAACGGCAACGTACTCTACCAGTACGACCAACCGGAAGCCCAACGCATTCTAGAAGAACGCCTGGCCTATCTTATCACGAATATTCTCTCGGATCGCCAGACGCGCCTCCCGGCGTTCGGCCGCCCCAACGCGTTGGAGCTCTCGCAGGAACGCCCGGCGGCGGCGAAGACGGGCACGACCAACGATTTCTCGGATAACTGGACCATCGGTTTCACACCGCAGTACGTCACCGGCGTCTGGATGGGGAACAAGAACCCCCAGAACTACATGGAAAACACGCCCGGCTCCTTTGGGGCGGCCTACATCTGGCACGCAGTGATGGAATACGCGCACCGGAACGAGCCCAGCGTGCCGTTCAACCGCCCCGAGGGCCTCGTCGAAGTGCAGGTCTGCAAGAAGTCGGGCAAGCTGCCGAATGATCATTGTCCTGTCACGACGGAGCTGATGATCCCGGGCACCGAGCCCACCGAAAAGGATAATCTCTACCAGGTCTACCTCGTCAACAAGGAGACGGGCAAGTTGGCGACGATCTACACGCCGCCGGAACAGGTCGAGGAGCGCGTCTATGAGGTCTACCCCTCCGAGGCGCAGGACTGGCTCAACAGTCTGCCGGAGGACCGTCGCCCTTCCACCCCGCCGATGGAGTACGACACCGTCAACAGCCCAGAGATGGCCAACGCCGAGGTCGCCATCATCAGCCCGACGGCCTACTCCTACGTCCGCGGCGCCGCGCCCATCATCGGCAACGCACGCGGCGGCGACTTCGCTTTCTACCGTCTGGTCTTCGGCAAGGGCATGAACCCCACCGAGTGGACCCAGGTCGGCCCAGACCATAACAATCAGGTGGACAAGAACGTGCTGGAACTTTTCGATACCACGGGATTGGAGGACGGGCTCTACACGCTACAGCTCCAGGCGGTTGAGCACAATCAGAACGTGCGGCAAGCCGTTGTCCAGCTAACGGTGGACAACACTCCCCCGGACGTCGCGCTCACGTATCCACCGGAGGGTCAGGTCTACGAGTACGGCTTCGATGAATGGGTCAACATCAACGCCGAGGTCAAGGACAACCACGCCACCGATCGAGTGGAGTTCTACAAGAACGACGAGGAGACGCCCTTCGAGGTCAAGAGCGTTCCGCCTTATAATATCAACTGGACGTTGGACGGTGTGGGGAATTACTCGTTCTACGTCAAGGTTTACGACGGCGCCGGGAATGTGACCCAGACGGAGCCGGTCAACGTCAGAGTCGTAGCGCAATCCGATTAAAATTACGGTGGCTCTTTGGGGTTCACCGGATACAAGGGCAACGTTTGCCACGCATTTCCTGTCACAACGCAGAAAAGGTCTGGTGCGCCCCACTAGCGTAGCCTGCCGCACTAGTTTTAGGGC
>CAZCPK010000067.1:0-12726 GCA_964500755.1 uncultured Anaerolineales bacterium | reverse complement strand
AGGCAGTGGACGCTGCCGCCCCCGGCGACCTCATTCGCATCGCCGGGACGTGCGCCGGTGTGCTGAACCGCAATACCTGGTATTCCCAGACCGCCTACATCGACCGGAGCCTCACCCTGCAGGGCGGCTACTCGCCGGACGACTGGGCGATCCGCGACCCCGAGATCTACTCCACCACCCTCGACGCCCAGCGCCTGGGGCGCGTGCTCTACATCTCCGGCACCGTCACCGTCACCCTCGACGGGCTCAGAATCACCCGCGGCTTCGCCGAGGACGACAGCGGCGGGGGTGTACGCGTCGGCCAGGGGGGAATGTTAACCGTCACACAGAGCACCTTTGAAAACAACGAAGCCGGGAACGGCGGCGCCCTCTACGCCCCCGACGCAGACCTCGCCGTCACCGGCAGCACCTTCACCGGCAACCATGCCTACGACGGCGGGGGCGTCTACGTCTGGGGGAATGCCCTCACCATCTCCGACACCCTCTTCTACACCAACACGGCCGACTATGACGGCGGCGCCCTCTACAGCGAAAACAACGTCCTCACGCTCGATCAGGTCACGCTGCGCGATAACGTTAGCGGCGTAGACGGCGGCGCCATCTACACCACCAACTCCGGCGACGGAACGCTCTTCGTGACCGACAGCACCTTCCAGGAGAACCGCGCCTCAGACTATGGGGGCGCCATCTACAACACCGGCGCTCTCATGACGATAACCCACGCCTCCTTCTACACCAACACCACCGCCTACGAAGGCGGCGGCGCCATCTACGTCAGATCTGCGCCCACGGTGCTGGACGACCTCCTCTTCAACGGCAACGCGGCGCGCGTGGAGTCGTACGGCGGCGCTATCTACGCTCAAGAGGGGACGCTCGTCGTGAGCGATTCGACCTTCCGTCACAACCTCGCCGAGTCTTACGGCGGCGGTATCTACGTGGTCTACAACCCGCTCACCGTCACCCACAGCACGTTCTACAACAACACCTCCGCCGCTGGCGGCGGCGGGATTGCCGCCGGGGAGGAAAGTCCCGTGACGCTGGACAACGTGACGTTCCGCAACAACACGGCCTTCAACGGCGGCGGCGTGTACATCAGCGGACCTTACGGCTATCTGGATGGATCGCTCGACGCGACCGAGTGTGCCTTCCAGGAGAACGAAGCGCAGTCCAACGGCGGCGGCCTCTACGCCGTCAGCAGCGTCGTGACCGTCACCCACAGCGATTTTTACAGCAACACCACGGTCAACAGCGAGGGGGCCGTGCTGGAGGACGTGCGCTTCCAAGGCAACGAAGCGCAGAGTTTCGGCGGCGGCATATACCTCTACCAGGGCGATCTCACCGTCACCGGCGGCGTCTTCCGGCAGAACCGCTCCCTGGCCGAAAGCGGCGGCGGCCTCTACGCCTCCGCCGGCAGCCTCCTCACCATCACCCAGAGCGAGTTCTACACCAACACGGCGGGAGTTGAAGGCGGCGGCATTTACAACGGCGGGACCTTCACGCTGACCGATAGCCTGCTGAACGGGAACCGGGCTTTACAGGGGGGCGGCGGCGTCTACAATACTTTGAGCAACGCCGCGTTGAAAGACGTGACCTTCCGTCATAATGAGGCCACTCTCGGCGGGGGGATGTATAATTCTGGTTGGAACGGGGTGAGCAATCCCACGCTGACCGACGTCGTCTTTGACCGCAACGTGGTCAGTTCGGATGGCGGCGGGATGTACAATTCCGGGTATAACGGCGACAGCAGCCCCACGCTGACGCGCGTCACCTTCAGTGGGAACTCGGCCCATCATGGTGGCGGGCTGTACAACAACGGCGGAAGCGGGGTCAGCAGCCCCACGCTGACCGACGTGACCTTTAGCGACAACACCGCCGTCAGCTACGGCGGCGGCATGATCAGCGACGCACAGTTCGGTGAGAGCAGCCCCACGCTCAACAGGGTCACCTTCCGCAACAATGCCGTCACCGGCGTTAACCCGGCTCTCGGCGGGGCCATCTACTTCGACGGTAATAGCAACGGCCCCGGCGGAGGCGGTACACTCGGAGCCACCATTGTCAACGGGCTCTTTGTGGACAACGGCGACCAGCACCTCGCTTACAATGGTCAAGAGGTCAGCACGGCGCCGCACTTCATCAACTGCACCTTCTCCGGAGCGCTCTCTGAGACGGCCTACGTAGAGGCTTTCTGGTCCAGCGCGCCCCTCACCTTCACCAACAGCATCTTCTGGGACAACGGCGGCGACCTCACCAACAACGACGATGCCATCACCGTGACCCACTCCATCGTCGAGGAGAGCGGCTACCCCGGCACCGGCAACCTCCACGCCGACCCCCTCTTCATTGACGCCGCAGGCGGCGACCTCCGCCTGCGCTACGGCTCCCCCGCCATCGACGCGGGCGACGACGGCGCTCTGCCCGCCGGCGTCACCACCGACCTCGACGGCCTCCCGCGCCTCTCCGGCACCCACATCGACAGGGGCGCCTACGAGTTCCAGCAGGACGTCCTGGCGCTCGCCAAGTTCGTCACCCCCACGACGAACGTCGCCTACCACGGCACCGTCACCTACACTCTCGTCCTCCACAACATGCGCGCGGTAGACGAAACCGCGGTGGTCCTGACCGACACGCTGCCCACCGGCGTGGACTTCGGCGGCTGGATCAGCGCCCCTGCGGGCACCCAGCAGGCCGGCAACGCCCTCACCTGGACGGGCGCCCTCTCCAGTTCCGCGCAGCTCACCTTCGTCTTCACCGCCACTCACACGGGTGACCGCGGCGACGTTCTCACCAACACCGCCCACTTCAGCGGCAGTCTCCAGCAGGGGAACGCCTGGGCCACCTTCGACGTTATCCTCAACCGGGCCCCCGTCTTCGATCCCCTCGGGGACCAGAGCGTCGCCGAGGGTGAGACCCTCACCTTCACCGTCAGTGCCTCCGACCCCGATGGCACGACGCCCACCTTGGGCGCCGAGCACCTCCCGGCGGGCGCGACCTTCACCCCCACCACCGGCCTCTTCACCTGGACCCCCGGCTTCGACGCAGCAGGTGTCTACACCGCCGCCTTCTCCGCCACCGACGGCCTCCTCACCGCCACCGAGACCGTCACCCTCACCGTCACCGACACCAACCGTCCGCCTATCGCTATCGCCGGCGTCGACCAGGAGGTCGCGTCCGGCAGCACAATCACCCTCGACGGCGCGGGCAGCTACGATCCTGATGACGAACCCCTCACCTATCTCTGGACTCGGGCCGGTGATCCGACCTTCACCTCTCCCCTCAGCGTGACGACCTACACCTTGCCCGCCGCCAGCTCCGTCTTCACCTTCACGCTCACCGTCAGCGACACTCGCGGTCTCCACGCCAGCGATCTCGTCGTCGTCCGCGTTAGCGACTACTATGTCTACCTTCCCCTGGTCTCCAGAGCCGGCGACTGAAGCCAAGCAGAGAAGACAGCTGTCAGATCGCTGCCGGGTGATCGCTGCCGGGTCTCCCCCCCAAGGGCATCCGCTCCACCCCTGACCCCGCTGCCGGGCGCGACCTGGTTAGCGGCTTACCAAGGGTCTGTTAGCGGCTTACCGAGGGTCTGTTAGCGGCTTACCGAGGGTCTGTTAGCCGCTTAACGAGGGTCTGTTAGCCGCTTAACGAGGGTCTGTTAGCCGCTATCTTTTTGACAGGGGGCAGCGGCTTGAGGTACAATAGAGCCGACGTTAGGCGGAAGGAGGTAATACCATTTGTCCGGCGATATGTCCGGTATACTTTTGCTCCCATAGAGACAGAATAAATCATGCTGCTTCATCAAACAATTGGTATAAGTATGCCTGTGAAGTACCGCGTGCAGCGCTTTGGGCCCAATAAAAAGAAGTGGTGGTTCCGCGTGATCCACAACCGTACGGTGACGGCGCCGGATATGGCGGAGCGTATCAAGGATGCGTCGTCGCTGACGGAGGTGGACGTGTTGGGCGCTATTGACGCCCTGTCGTACCGCGTCCGGGCGGCGTTGAAGGAGGGGAACCGCGTGCACATCAAGGGGCTCGGCACCTTCAGTCTCTCGGCGCAAGGGTGGGTCGACAGTGATGAGGCGCGGTTGCGCCCCGAGCAGCTCGACGTCGTCTTTCGCCCCGACCCCGCGCTACGCCAGCACGTGCGCGCGAACGCCGAGCTGCGCAAAGAACTCTCGTTCCCTCCTGCTCCCACTCTCTTAAACTTTACCGACGCCGCCAGCGAGCGGCACGACGCCTACACGGCGGGCAATATCGGTCTGCTCGAGGGCAGCCAGCTTAAGTTCGATCCCGACGATCCGGCGCGGTGGGTTGTTTGGCGCGGTGTCCTTCAACCAGCAGGTGGCGCCGGTTCTGCTGTGAAGATCTGTGCCTCCAGACCGGTATTTGCGTATTCACACTGGGGCAGGAACGCGCCCAACCACGTCGGATCCATCTCTATCACCTCAGTCGCTTTGCGTTGCTAGCCGAGGAGGTCAATTTCTCGATCTACTTGCCCCTGGTGTTGCGCTAGCAACGCTGACCTTAATGTGGGAGATCTACTCGGTCGGATATATGGGTTTGGATAGAGCAGTTCTGTCCCCGACGCTCTGGTGAGAGCGGTGACCGAGGGATAGGACGGCTCTGTGCATGAAGGGCTTTTGACCGATCCTGTGTATTTGACAATTGGCAGACCTCTTTATACACTGAGAGTAGCATTCATCCTCTATTTTGCTCTTTGCCTGTGACAGAATAGGTTCGTTGAACGATGAGTTGTTCTTGACTTCTGGTGCTGGTCTACGTTGAGATTCCCTCAGATTCCACGGGAGCTTTGTTTTTTGTAGGGAGGACGTTCATCGGGTGATGGCGATCTCTCACTTATCCACTATTTCTATTCTTTATTAAGGAGGTTTCTCTATGGAAAAGGAGCAAATCTGGAAGTTGGAAGAGGGTGAAACCCGGTCTACGGGCGTTATTCATATTGTCATTACGGCGCTGTTGATTGGTATTGGTGCAGTTGTGGGGGCCTTCGGCAGTTTCTCCCTGCCCCTGGGCTTTGGCGTCAATTTCTTCTGGCCTGCCATTGCCGTGCAGAATGTCGGTGGGATTTGGTTTGGCGCCTGGGGTGTTATTGCGGGCGCGCTTTTCCCCATTATCTCCAACGGTATCACCGGCACGCCGGTGTACGTTTCGTTGGCCTACATTCCGGCGAACGCGATGCAGGCGCTGCTGCCCGCCTGGGCCTTCCGCCGCTTTAACGGCGATCCCCGACTCAAGTCCGGTCGTGACTGGGCCATCTTCCTCATCTCCATCACCGTCGCCAACATCTTCGGGGCGCTCTGGTCCCCGCTGGTGGTGCTGCGGAGCTTTGGCTTGCTCACCGCCGAGTCCGTTCCCGTCTTCATCTTCGGCTGGTTTGGGGGCAATGAGATCGCGGGGATCATCTTCGGTGTGATTCTTCTGAAGGCGCTTTCCGACGTGGTGATCAAGACCAACGCCTTCGTCAAGAAGTGGTGGGCCTAGCGCTCGCCTGGTCGTATCTCAGAGGGTGAAAAGCAGGGAGGAGATTCCTCCTCTCTGCTTTTTATCGTAGATTCATCCGGGTAGCCTTTCCAGCTATTGTGGGCGATTGTATTGTGGGCACTTCCTTGCATCTTATTAGAGAAAGAGGAACGGTTACATGGAAAAAATGAATAAGACGATCCTCGGCTACGTGCCTGAGGAGTCGCCTCTCTATCGCGTACATCCCTTCGTACGCGTCTTTTTCTTGCTCGTGGTCAGTCTCTTCCCCATGTTTATCAGCGCACCTGAGTGGAACCTGGCCTTGATCGTCGTTATCCTTGTCCTGTTGCGGTATGCCAAGGTCAACCTCTCTACGCTGAAGATCTATGTGCCGGTCTCGCTCTCCATGGGCGTGTTGATCTTTCTTACGCACACCGTCTTGGGCGGACGACATCCGGAGTTCTACGTGGCCTTTCGACTCTTTGGGTTTCCCTTCTACTACGAACGGATTGTCGCAGCGGTTGACGTCTATGCGCGTATCCTACCCATGATCGCCGTCATGGTTTTCTTCCTGAGCACGTCGCGGGAACGCGATATCCTGGTTGCTATGCGCTGGGCCCGGATTCCCTTCGTCGTTACCTATCTGGTGGCGATGGCGTTGCGATCTGTCGGCATGGTCATTGAGGATTTCTTCATTGTCCGGCAGGCCGAAAAGGCGCGCGGCTATGATCCCAAAGGCAAGTCCATCGGCTACAAGTTGCGCCAGTTCGTGATGTATATCATTCCTCTCTTTGCGTTGGCGCTGCGACGCGCCGACGAGTTCGCCAACGCGATCGTGGCACGCGGGTACAGCTTTACTGGGCTGCGAGACGTGGAGCGTGCAGACTACGTCTTGCATCAATACGAGTTTCGGCGCCTGGACGGGGTACTTGTGGCATTGATCGGCCTCTTGCTGGTGGCGCTCCTGGTCATGCGCTACGGATTTGGCCTGTTGACGCTTGAGGGATCTCTGACCGTGAAGTTGCTTGAGAGTTGGTTGAAAGGAGGCGCAGCGTGAGCGCAGCCATTCATTTCGAGGATTTCACCTGGCGCTACTCCGGTACCAAGGAGCCGGCGCTGCAGGACGTCAATCTGGAGATTCCCGAGGGCGTGGTCGTCGGCGTCATCGGCCCCAATGGGTCGGGTAAGACGACGATGGCGTACGCTACCAACGGGCTGATCCCGCATCAATACAATGGTATCCGTAAAGGCCACGTTCGCGTGTTGGGTGAGGAGGTCACGGACGTTACCCAGGCCGAGCTCTGTCAGCGGGTGGGGTTGGTTTTCTCCGATCCGGAGGCGCAGTTCACGGCGATGACTGTGGAGGACGAGGTCGTCTTTGGCATGGAGAACATGGGCCTCAGTCTGGAGGAGATTCAGGAGCGGCTGGATTGGGTCGTGCCCCTGACCGAGATCGAGCCGCTGATGGATAAGCCGCCCTACGAGGTCTCCGGCGGGCAGAAACAACGGGTAGCCTTGGCGTCGGTACTCAGCATGCGTCCGCCGGTTCTCATGCTCGACGAACCCACGTCCATGCTCGATCCGTTTGGGCGTCGACGCGTCTTCGAGGTGTTGGGCCGGCTGAAACGCGAGTACCAGAGCACGATCGTGGTGGTGGAGCACAGCCTGGAAAACATCGTGCCGTTGGCCGATCTGATGGTGCTGGTCTATCATGGCGAGGTGCTGTTGGTCGACGAGACGGAGCCCTTCTTCGAGCGGATGGACTATCTGTTGGAACACGACGTCTTCCCGCCGGGCGTATTGGAGTTCTTCTATCGGCTCAAGGTCGCGGGGCACTATCCCGATGACCTGCCGCTCCCACAGTCCGTTGAGACCGGGGCGGAGAGATTACGAGATCTGCTCGAGGAGCATGCATGAACAACGAACCCTATCTTCGCGTAGAGAATCTGGTCTATCGTTATAAGGACGGAACCCTGGCGCTGCGCGACGTCAGCCTGGAACTGAGTGACGGCGATTTCGTGGCGCTTATCGGACAGAACGGCTCCGGCAAGACGACGCTCTCCAAGTGCCTGAACGGGCTCTTCAAACCCACGGAAGGGCGGGTGATCGTGGATGGGCTGGATACCAAATCGACCTCCATCACCAAGATGGCCGTGCGGGTCGGTTACGTCTTCCAGAACCCCGATCATCAGCTCTTCAACAATAACGTCCGGGATGAGATCGCCTACGGCCCCCGCAATGTCCAGCTGCCCAAGGAAGAGATCGATGAACGGGTTGAAGAGGCGACGCAGGTCGTTGGCCTCGACCCGGACCTCTACGACGAGCATCCCTTCTTCTTGCCTAAGGGGTTGCGGCAGCGGGTCGCCATCGCTTCCATCCTGGCGTTGCGCCCCAAGATCATCATCGTGGATGAGCCCACCACCGGACAGGACGTCAAGCAGTCGTTGGAAATCATGGATTTCCTGACGCGCTTGCACGAGGAGCAAGGTCACATTATCGTGATCATCACCCACGATATGCCCATCGTGGCGCGCTATGCCAAACGTATCGTCCTGTTGGGGGAAGGTCAGGTTCTGGCAGACGGTCCCACCAGCGAGGTCTTCGCCAAGCCGGACGTGCTCGCCGAGACTTTTGTGGAGCCGCCGCAGATCACGCATCTGGCCCAGGCTGTGAGCGACGCGGGCTTCGACCCCGGCACGTTGCGCGTCGAGGAGTTGGTGCAGCAGTTTGAGGAGCTGAAGTCTCGCCAGTCCTGAAGTTTAACGCGCGTAGCACAAAGGGCCCTCGGATATGCCGGTCCGCTATCAGAAACGTATCAAGGAGAGAGAAGAGGCGGGAAGTCTTCTCTCTCCTTCTCGTTCGTACGTTGTCGTTCTGAAGACTCTGGCGAAGGGGTGGAACAGCGTTTCAAGAAGCGGGTCGTGGCGTCCATAAACGCCTGGAACTGCTCGCGCCTGACGCTGTGGCCCGCACCTGCGATATGCACGACCTGGCCCCGGTCGCCCAGAATATCCCGGGCTTCCTCTGCCTCGGCGGGGGAGACGATGGCGCCGCGCTCCGCTTCAGGTGTTTTGGAGAAGAGGCCATTCCAGGGTGGCTCTCCCAGTTTTTCTTCGCGCCGGGGGATGGATGAGGGAAGATCCGCCCGTGCGGTGATAGTGCAGGTTAACCCTCGACTTTGATTCTGTCGCTGGTCCACTTCGTATTCATCTCCTGTTTCTCCCATAGGAAGTTGGTATGTGACGGTGCTTTCGCCATTGACGCGTGTGGCAGTTTTCTCTTCGATCGTCTCAAAGCCTAGGCGTTCAAAGAGCCAGCGGGACGCTGCGTTTCCGCCCACGCCTCTCTCAAGGACTGAGATCACGGTCTGCTCTTGATGAACTTTCATTGTGGTGTTAGGATAAGTGATAGAATGCGGTTAGCATGTTGGGCAACGTGTGGTATTCTCTTCATACGTACGTGGTACCTCTTTTGTGTTTTGCGCTGTGATGCCGCTTCTGGCGCATCGTCAATGACTGCAACGGTTGGATGATCAGAGCACGGCTAGCTCAAGGGGGTAGAGGATGAGTGATAAGGCATCGTCGACGAAAGCAACAGCGTCGGAGGACAAAAAGGTCGAACCGGCCACAGAGGAGAGTTGGGAGGAACAGGAGCAGGAGGAGCAGGAGGCGTCCACAGCGGAAGGTGAGGTGGAGGTTGGTGTCGAAGCCGACGTCGCGCTCGAATCCGAGGTTGAATCAGAGGCGACCGCTGATGTTGAATCAGAGGCGACCGCTGATGTTGAATCAGAGGCGACCGCTGATGTCGAATCAGAGGCGACCGCTGATGTCGAATCAGAGGCGACTGCTGAGGAGGACGCGGCGCCAGAACCGGAGAGCGCTGAAGTGGAAGAGGCAGAAGCTGAAGTCGAAGAGGAGATAGACGACGCTGAGACGGAGGACACGGCGACGGAAGACGTGGACGGGTCTGTGGAAGAAACGGCTGCTCCTGAGGAAGAGGAGGCGCCGCCAGAGTCGGATGACGCTGTCGGCGACGTGGACGAAGAAGCGGAGGTCGATTCGGAAGCGGAAACAGAGGCTGAATCCGGAGTGGAGGCTGAAGAGGAAGCCGCCGTGGATGCAGAAGTCAAGCCCGAAGAGACGCCCGCGGACGCGGACGCGCCCGCCGATGACGTTGAAGCTGCCTACGAGACGTTGATGCGGGCACAGGAGGCGCTGAGGCAAGCGGAGGACAGCGATAGCGCTACGCTGTTGAGGGAGGCGCTGGATATGTTTGAGGCGCTCGACCACGAGACGGGACTTGCCGATACGTATTTCTCCATGGGCGTACTCGCTATGCTGGAAGGGGATTATGAGCGCGCCGACGTCCAGTATAGCAAGGCCAGTAGACTCTACGAGACGCTCGATGATCTTACCGCCCAGGTCGACGTATTGCATCAGCAGGGGCTGTTGGCCCTATTGCGCGGCGCTCCGGCGGAGGCGCAGCGGTTGTATCAACGCGCCGCCGCTCTCCGGGCGAAAGCGTGAAGTCCTTGGAGGGAGACGGTGTCAAAATCTGAGGCGCGGGCCGATCTCGATTTGCAGTACCTCTACGCTGAGCTGCAGCATATCGACGTACTGATTCAGTGCGAGGTGCGCCGCTGGCAACTTGCCGGTCAGAACCCGCAGGACGACTTCCGCGGTCTCTATCTCTCGGACGAGCAAGCTACGGCGTTGACCGAACGCCCCCTGGGGCGCAGCTGGGGACAGACTGTCCAGCTGCCACTGGAGGAGGCGCGGGTCTATGCGGAGGCCGCGCAGGAAGCGCAGGCGCGCGCCCGACAGATCTTCCAGACGGCGCAAGGTCGTGACCACGAGCTCCGTTTGCAGCGCCTAGCTTCCCTCTTCGCATTGGAGCGCTTCGAAATTGACGCGCTTCTTATCTGCCTGGCCCCGCATCTGGATTTGCGCTACGAAGCGCTCTTCGGCTATTTGCAAGACGACGTCACCCGAACTCATCCCACGGTCGATCTCATCCTCAATCTCCTCTGCGCACCGGGCGCGCCGAGATTGCGCCGCTTCCCGCACTTCTTCGAGGACGCGCCGCTCTTCCGGCACCGTCTGCTAAGGCAAGGACCGAGTTCGGACCAGCGCCCGGGCTCGTTGCTGGCCCAACGTCTGGACGTCGACCCCGCGCTTGTCGCCTGGCTCCTCGGTACCTACCGAGCCGCCGGAGAGGTGCGCGATTGCATCACGCTGGACGGTCGCGTTCGTAGGGAAGATCGGTTACTGGTCCCGTCCGTGCCTGAGGTCCGCTTGGAGGAGCAAAACAACTCTCCGTTGCTTATATTCTACGGGCCGGACATGCTGGTGCAGGACGCCGCCGCCCGCTTGACTGCGAATCGCATGGATCGCCCGCTCCTCACCTTCGATCTTGGCGCGGTGAACGAAACTTCGGTGCCGCGCGTGATCGCGCTGCGCCTGGCGTTACGGGATGCTCGTCTCAATAACGCGCTTCCTTACGTCAAGAACTGGGACAAATGTCTGCAAGAGGGCCATCCGCCGACCGAACTGCTTGCCGAGCTTCACGCCCATCCTGGTCCGGTGATCGTCGGCAGTGAAGTGCGCTGGCAGGCGCGGGGGATTGCCCGCGATCGTCCGTTACTCTGGCTGGAGTTTCCTCTGCCGAACTACGCCCGGCGTCTTGTCCTTTGGGAGCACTTTATGGAGCAGAGTGTTTCGCATGACTTGACTGTCTTGAAATCGTCCCCTTTAGAAACACCGGTTTTAGAGACGCTGGCTGGACAGTTTATGCTGACCACCGGACAGATCCGTGACGCGGCTGCGACCGCGCGCGACCAGGCGGTCCAGCGTGGCGAGCACGTTCTGCCCAAGGATTTGCTTGCGGCTGCGCGCACCCACTCCAATCCCCGGCTGGCCGATCTCGCGCACAAGATCACGCCGCGCTACACGTGGGATGACATCATCCTGCCGGAAGATCGTTTAGAGATGCTGCATGAGATCGTTATCACCGTGCGCGAGCGCCCCAAGGTGTTGGAGACCTGGGGGGTGGGGCGTAAGCTCGCCGCCAGTCGGGGCGTCGCCATGCTCTTTGCCGGGCCGCCGGGCACAGGTAAGACGTTGGCGGCCCAGGTGATCGCCTCTGAACTGGGGTTGGATCTCTATAAGATCGACCTTTCCACCATCGTCAGTAAATACATTGGGGAGACAGAGAAGAATCTGGAGCGAATCTTCAATGAGGCCCAGCGCAGCAACGCCATTCTGTTTTTTGATGAGGCCGACGCCATCTTCGGCAAGCGCTCGGAGGTCAGGGACGCCCACGACCGTTATGCCAACATTGAGGTGAGCTACCTGCTGCAGCGCGTGGAGAGCTACGACGGCGTGACTATCCTGGCGACCAACCTGCGCGCCAATCTCGACGAGGCCTTTGCGCGGCGGCTGCAGTTCGCGGTAGATTTTCCTTTCCCCGAGGAAGCGTATCGTCGGCGTATCTGGGAGACGCTCTTCCCTCCCGACGTGCCGCGCGCCACCGACCTCGACTTTGCGCTGCTGGCGCGCCGTTTTAAGTTAGCCGGCGGCAACATCCGCAACATCATCGTCGCCGCCGCCTATCTCGCTGCCGCCGAAGAGAGTCCCGTGACGATGCAGCACTTACTCCACGCCACTCGGCGGGAGCTGCAAAAGATGGGGCGGTTGGTCAACGAGGCGGATTTGCGGCTTCCCGACGTTTGAATGACTTTTCCCCACGAAGAAGTGGAAAGCCTACGTCCCTTTAGTGCTTGTCCCCCCAAAGGTCTTATGGCAAAAAAGTGAAAATTGTGTTAAACTAGCTTAGAGCTCTTAAGGAAATCTTCACCTTTCATTCATGTTGTTTGGGTAGCAGAAGAGAGAAAGTCACTGCCACGGCAACTTCCGTAGAAGACCGATAGGCTCCCCCGCCCTGGGATTGATTTCCTTACCCCTGTTGCCCTTCGATGTTCACTCGGATTAGACACCCTGTTTAGCAAGCGATTGACGTGGTCGTATCTCCTTACTTAAAGCACGATACTAGGATGTAGCGAGGTGCGATGCATCTGGGAAAGCTTGAATATAACCATTTCAGGCACGCTGATATGGCTTTCTATCCAGCCTCACCAGATAATCATAGGTGTGTTACGCCTTATGCCATAATTTCAATATCTCCTTACAGGTAGACAAAGGGCGATGCCGAAACGAGCGAAGACCAGTAAACATAAAGTGGAGTCCCATTC
>CAZCPK010000066.1:10949-12856 GCA_964500755.1 uncultured Anaerolineales bacterium | reverse complement strand
AAAGATGGCAGTGGACCCCCCCAGGACGGTGTGCATGGTATCGGCGACCAGCTCTTGTCCCAGCCGGGGCAACCTTTCCAGGCCCTTGACGATAAGGTCGACGTTCAAGTCGCCGACGACGAGTGTTTTCTTTCTCATAAATTGCTTGAAAGCGTGTGCGATTCCGGTTAATGTTGTTACGCTAAGCTAGGATGATCTCTTGAAGATCAGTTTTTGGGCATTGCGGGTATAGATCTTTCTCAGCAGCGTATCGGGCAGTGCCACGGCGTTGATCCGCCACCTCCCCTGGATCGGATAGCACGGATATTTGATCTTTCGTTTATCATCTTCAAAGAACGCCCAGTGGGCATTATAGAACTTTGCAAAGTCCGCCAGAGTCTTGGGTGCGCGATCCTCAAACTTCGCCCATCCCATCATCAAGTCGGAACCGAATAGGATCCGTTCCGGGTATTTTGTGAAAAACTCCCGTACCAAAGTGGGCGGATGTCGTCCCAACTCACCGAGCCGGGCGCTGGTATCGATGTAGAAATTCGGATAGCGGTCCAGACAAGCGGAGACGTAGGCCAGATTCTCAGGATAGTTACCCACGTGTGCGCCGATAAAAATCGTCTGCGGATGACGTTTAATGACACGGTTACGCTGTGCGAGCAGGGCGTCGTGTCCCGGCATATCCGGCTTGCCGAAGTGCCAGTCTGGATGTGTGCGCAACTCTTCCCAGCGTTCATTACTTTCATTCAAGGGACCGAAAAAGGCGACGGGATCGGCGGTATGGATAAGGACGGGCACGTCCAGTCGTCCGGCGCGTTCCCAGATCGGGTCCAGGCGTGGATCGTCCACCGGGATCAGCCGCCCTTCAGCGTCTTGACTCTTCAACCCCAGGGATTTGAAGACTTTAAGCCCCTGGGCGCCTTTCTCGACCCGCTGCTCGAATTCATCTGCCAACAGCTTCCCCTGTTTCTCGGTCAGACCTTCGTAGTCCAACGATACAAAATAAGCCATGCGCTGTCCCAATGTACGCTTAAAGACAGCCATGCCTTCCGCAAAGGGGATACCGTACACCTCCAGCGTCCCTACGTTGACGACGCGCTGAATTCCATTAGCGTCCATGATCTTGATGAGCCGTTCCGCTTCACTTGGACCAAAATGAACGTGAGCGTCGATGACGACGCGTTCATCCTTTTGCATGGAGCCTCTTTGCTTTTCTCCGCAATCGGAATTGATATATGTTGCGGCCTCAGTGCGGACATCTGTTGACCGCCTTCGACCTCTCTTCTACCCTAGCACATCCCGTTGGAGCTGTTCTATTATATCAGTAAATCCATTGAAATAGTGCTTGCTTCTAGGTGGGAATAATGCTTAGTACCTTTGTACGAGAGGCGAGTGATAAAACGGCCCGCTCTCCGGGCGAAAAATCCCCGAAGGCAGGCCGTCGGTGTTGAGGTGACGAAGGGTTACTGGTACTTTTCGACGATGGTCTCCATCTCATCGGCGTACGTCTCCATGCTCTCCACCAGCTTCAGCTGGGCCCGGCAGCGATCCAGGTTGTGATCCTCACGGTGAATCTTGAAGTAGACGTCCCCCTGTAGATAATCGGTGAGAAAACGCATGCCGTTCTCCAGGGTCATCAACTTGGCCGCGAAGACCAGGTGCTCGATCTCCAGGGGCGACAGCGCCTCACGAGCGGCGTCGAGATAGCCGTGCGTCAGGTGATCGAAGACCTCCAGATCCACATAGACCTGCGAGAGATCCTGCGTGTCCTCGGGCGCCGGGTTGGTCGCCGACCGCGCTGCGTCCCCGAAGTCGTAGAGCGCGAGCCCCGGCATGACGGTGTCCAGGTCGATGACGCAGATGCCCTTGCCCGTCGCGTCGTCGATCATCACGTTGTTGAATTTGGTATCGTTGTGCGT
>CAZCPK010000066.1:0-10939 GCA_964500755.1 uncultured Anaerolineales bacterium | reverse complement strand
AAGCGATCTCCTCTTGAACGGCGTGCGCTCGATTGGCGACGTCCGCTTCCACCGCTTCGACGAACGTCTCGAAGCGTTTGGCCGTGTTATGAAAATCGGGGATGGCCTCGTGGAGTTCGTGCGCCGGGAAGCCGCTGAGCTGTTCCTGGAATTTCCCGAAAGCATACGCCGCGTTGTAGATGTGCTCCATGCTCTCTACCACCTGATAGGTGCGGGCGTCCTCAATAAAGATGTAGGCTCGCCAGTAGTTTCCCTGTGGGGATTTGTAGTAGCTTTGTCCCTCGACCGTGGGAATCAGGGTCAGCGTCTCTCGATCCGGATTCCCGCCCCGCGCCGCGATCTGCTCGCGGAGATGACCGGTCACCTTCTCGATATTCTCCATCAGCCCCGCCGGGTCCTTGAAGACGTAATGGTTGATGCGCTGCAGAATATAGCGGTGGACCTGCCCCTCCGGCTTGCGAAAATAGGCAGCGTAGGTGTCGTTGATGTGGCCAAACCCGTAGGGGTGCGCCTTGAAGTAATCGCCCTCGAACTGGAAGTGGCCCACTACGGAAGCGATGTCGTGTTCGTTGTTCATGGCTGCTTCTCCCAGAGCCGCTCCGGGTAGACGCCCTGGTCGATCAACGTGCGAATCGCTCGTTTGACCCAGGCGCGGTCTTCCTGGTAGGTCACGCCGAACCACCGCGCGTCCGTCTCCAGTACCCTGACGCGCGCCAGATCCTCCTTGACCAGGTCACCGACGACGTTGGGCAGGAAATACTCGGCCCGCTCCAGGTTGTCTTGATTGTTTTGGAGGAACGTTGCAAAGCGCCGCGTCAGCTCGTCGAAGAGGCTGGGTGTGAAGCCCCACATATTCATGGACGCGATGCTGCCGGCGGGAATATCAACCCAGCGCTCGCCGTCCTCCGTATACTTGACGCCGTCGTCGAACGCCTCGATGTGCGTGCGCTCACGCACGTCGATCAGATAGCCTTCGTCGTCCACGCGGCAGATGCCCCGCGAGACGTAACCGTGATCGGTGAGCGTCTTCTCCAGGGTGAATCCGACCATGCAGTAGTCATAATAGCGCTCGGTGTCCTCGGCATCTCGGAGATAGTCGGCGAGCAGCTGATACGACGTCTGCCCGTAGAAGTCGTCGGCGTTGATGACGGCGAAGGGCCCGTCAATCGCGTCCCGGCAGCTGTAGGTCGCGTGTGCCGTACCCCACGGCTTCCCCCGTTCCGGCGGCGCCGAGAAGCCCGGCGGTAGCTCGTTCAACGATTGATAGACGTAGACGGTCTCGCAGCGGGGTTCAACGTGCTTCCCGATCGTCGCACGGAACTCCGCCTCGATCTCCGGCTTGATCACGAAGACCACCTTCCCGAAACCGGCCTGTAGCGCGTCGTAGACCGAGTAGTCGATGATGACCTCGCCGTGAGGCCCCACCGGATCGATCTGCTTGAGGCCGCCGTACCGACTGCCCATCCCGGCAGCCATGACAATTAACGTAGGTGTGATCATAGTACTACCTCCTGCGTGTGTAAGATAATTAGCCGGTCACCCTCACGCATAGCCATTCGGATTCTGAGATTGCCAGCGCCAGACGTCGGCGCACATCTCCGCGATCCCCCGCTCCGCACGCCAGTCGAGCTCCTGTTCTGCCCTGGTGGGATCAGCGTAGCACGTCGCCACGTCGCCCGGTCGCCGGTCAACGACCCGATAGGGAATTTCGCGCCCTGAGGCCTCCTCGAAAGCTTTGACGACCTCCAGGACGCTGTAGCCCCGGCCCGTGCCCAGGTTGTAGGTGACCACGCCCGGATCCTCGGGCAGCTTATCCAGCGCCTTGAGGTGACCCAGCGCCAGATCCACCACGTGGATGTAGTCGCGGACGCCGGTGCCGTCCCGCGTGGGATAGTCGTCCCCAAAGACCCGCAGCTCGGGCAGCTTCCCCACGGCGACCTGGGCGATGTAGGGCACCAGGTTGTTGGGAATGCCATGGGGATCCTCGCCGATACGTCCGCTGGGATGCGCGCCCACGGGATTGAAGTAGCGGAGGAGCACGACGTTCCACGCCGCGTCGGCGTGGTGCAGGTCCCGCAAAATTCTCTCGATCATCAGTTTGGTGCGTCCGTAGGGATTCGTCGGTCCCAGGGGGAAATCTTCCCGGATGGGCACGGTCTTTGGGTCCCCGTAGACGGTCGCCGAGGAACTGAAGACCAGGTCGGTGACGCCGCAGGCGCGCATCACGTCGCAGAGCACCAGCGTGCCGCTCACGTTATTGTGGTAGTAATAGAGCGGCTTCTCCACGGACTCTCCCACCGCCTTGAGCCCGGCGAAGTGGATCACGGCATCGATCTCCGTCTCGGCGAAGACCGCAGTGAGCGCGTCACGATCCAACAAGTCCACCTTATGAAACGTCAGCGATTTTCCCGTGATCTCCTGCACCCGGCGCAGCGCTGTGAACTTGCTGTTCATCAAATTATCCACCACAATCACCTCGTGACCGGCGTTCAGCAACTCCACACAGGTGTGACTGCCGATGTAGCCCGCACCTCCCGTTACCAGAATCTGCATCTCTTCACCTCTCATTTTCCTCGATATATCAGAATAGGCCTAGTTCGTTGGGCAACAGCAGCGCCGACGCGCCCAGCAAGACCAGATCGTCCCCCAGCGTCGCCGGGAGCACCTCGGTGCCCTGCACCAGCGCCGGCAGCGCCCGTCTCTCAAGCTCCAGGCGAATCGCGTCAAGCAGGAAGTCCCCGAAGCACGTGAAACTACCGGCGACGTAGAGGCGCGGCCCGCCCAGCACGGTGACCAGCGCCGCCGCCGCCCGTCCCAGGTATCTTCCCGTTTCTTTCACCAGGCGACGCACGGTACTGTCACCGGCCTGGAAGGCTGCACAGAGCGCTTCCAGGGTGAGAGCGTCCGGCGTCTCACTGAACTGCCAGAGCGTCGCCTGCGGATTATCCTGCATGACTGCGCGGGCCCGGCACAGCAGCGCCCCCTTGCTTGCGACCCTCTCCAGGCAGCCGCGATTGCCGCACCGACAGCGCGGACCGTCCTCCGCCACCACCAGGTGCCCGATCTCCCCGGCGCCGAAGAGATCGCCGTAGAAGAGCTGTCCGTCGAGGAGTAAGCCCGCGCCGATCCCTTCACCGACGTTGATCAGCACGAGATCACGTTCGTCCCCTTCACCGAAGGTATGCTCCGCCAGCGCCGCGACCTGGCAATCGTTGGCGACGTAGGTGGGCAGCGCGTACCGCTCGGTCAGCATCTGCCGCAGGGGGACGTTGTGCCACTCGAGGTTGACCGCCTGCAGTAACACCCCGCGCTCCGCGTCCACGGGGCCGGGCGCCGCGACGCCGACGCCGACGAGGGGGCGCTCGCTCGCCTCGACCAGCGCGTCCAGCAGCGTGGGAACGAGCGCAAGCGCCTCATCCCCGGTGCGCCCGTTCAGCGGCAGGTCGATGCGGTGGCGAATGACGCCGCGCAGGTTAATGAGGGCGCCGTGGAAGTCGCCGCGCGCCAGGTCCACGCCGATGAGGTGGCGCGCGTCGTCGTCCACGCTCAGCAGAATGGGTGGCTTACCGCCCGTCGAAGGGCCGCGCCCTACCTCAATCACCAGTCCCGACGCCAACAAATCACCGACGACGGCGGAGACGGTAGGGCGCGTCAAATGCGTGGCGCGGGCCAGGGCGGCTCGGCTGGTCTCGCCGCTCGCGTAGATCGTCTTGAGTATCAGCCGGCGGTTGTGAATCCGAGCCTGCTCCGGGGTGCCCTTCCTCAAAATGAGCTCCTGGTAATTATCTTAGATAGTAAACCTTACTTACAAAGATAAGTATAATCGAAAATCTAGGGATTGGCAAGAGGGAAATGGAAACTTTAGCTACGGGGTTGCCCTAGCAATTCTTGGTGGGCGGCGATGGTCACCCAAACCAGAGGCCGGCCAATAGCGCGCCGCTTATCAACGAGAGACCGCCAAATAGCATGAGGCTGATCCGCACAGGGCGCGGTTCCCCCTCACGAGCGAAGGATGTGGCCAGCGCGACGCCGAAGAACGTCCAGAACAGCCAGAGCACGTAGAGGAGCCACTGCCCCGCGGTGAAGGTCATCGCCAGCTGATCGAGCAGCGCCGACATCCCCCAGAGGCTCAGGACGAAAAGTACAGCCAGAGCGGTCCACAACCACGCCATATCTCCTCCCTATCTAAAAGTGCGTGTGCGCCCGTCGATAAAGTCGGGGCGGGGGCGGTTGGTGTACTCGCCGTAGAAAAATTTGTCGGCGCGCGCCATCCACCGCTGGTGCGGCCCCTTGATCGTCGCCAGGCGGGACATGCTGTCGTGAAACCAGTTGCGTGGCCGCGACCAGGGACAGACGTTCATACAGATGCTGCAGTCGGTGCCCACGGCGTGCCAGTACTGATAACATTTCTCCGCGTCCAACTTCCACTTACGGATTCCGTTGTAGACGGTCTTCTCGCCGAAGGGAATGGCGCCGATAGGACAGGCCTCGGCGCAACGCTCGCACTGCTCACAGAACGACTGCACGCCGAGATCCACCGGCGCGTCGTGGGCGAGGGGCAGGTCGGTGGTGACGATAGCGAGGCGTAGTGCGAGTCCCAGCTTCCGATTGATGAGATAGCCGGCGCGGGAGAGCTCGCCTAGCCCACAATCGACGGCGACCGGCACCGCGAGCACCTGGTAGTTATTGAGGTGATGCGCTCGAGCGGGATAGCCCAGTCCCCGGATATAGGCGGCCAACTGCACCGATACCCACGCGCCCAACCCGTAGCCTTTGGCCGTCGCCAGAAGGGTGGGGAAATCCGGTGCCGTGCGGGTCAACGCTTGATCCATCGGGAAGGCCAGGGCGATGGCGTGTCGGTGAGGGAGTTCGATGGGTTGTCCCCAGGCGGGATGACCCTCCGCGTCCCCACGGGAGCGCCCGACGTGCGTGTAGACCCACTCCTGTCGCAGGGGGCCGATCTTGACCTCGACGGCGCCGAGCAAGCGGGCTAGCGCTTTCACTTTCTGGGCCGCCCGCTCGGGAGAAAGTTCAACCTTTTCTGGCGCGGGCTCGCCATCGACGAAATGTTCCCTGCCCATCTTGGCTGTGATCTCAAACTGCGCATCGAACATCGGTGCGTCGATGCCGCCGGTTCTTCCCAACCCGGGCATGTTACCAATCCGGGTATCATACTCCAGAAACTCGGGATGCTGCTGGTAGTAGAGCTGATATTGTTCGCTCTCCGAGTTGAAAAAACGGAAAAAATCCTTGCGTGCGAAGAGAATGTCCCGCTCATCCCAACGTTCGATCGCGCCAACCTCGTCCATCACGTAGGTGGGCTGGTCTACCTCTCGCCCGCCGGGCACAAGATGCCGCAGCGCCCGGACGATGCGCTGGCTCAAGGACTGTTGGTCTGAGTGCGTGGCTGAACGCATGATCCTACTCCGTTCCGTTATTTCATCTGCAAGTGGGGCTCTGGTGAAAAAGGTACTTCACCATTATAGGATAGGTGTTTGTGCAGCTCCTATGACAGATGACTTAATTCGCGCGCGACTCGTCGCCGTTCCGTTATCCTATCGCGCCGTCCCCCCAGTGGGGTTAGGATTTGACGCTGCCCATGGTGATACCGGCGATCATCTGCTCCGAGAGGAAGATGTAGAGGATGATGGTCGGTACCATGACGACGACCACGGCGGCGTAGAGCCCGGCCCAGTCGGCGCTGTATTGCATCGCCGTCTTGAGGGAATAGAGTCCCAGTGAGAGTGTGCGCAACTCCTTCGTGTTGACGAAGATCAGCGCCCATTGGAACTCCTTCCACATGGAGACGCCGTTGAAGATGGCGGCGGTGAGGAGTCCGGGCTGGGCCAGCGGCAACATCACGTGCCAGAAGACCTGCAGGCTGGTGCAGCCATCGATCATGGCGGCCTCCTCCAGTTCCTTGGGGAGAGACGCGAAGAAACCTGTCAACACGTAGACGGTAAATGGAACCGAGACGCTGACGTAGGCGATGATGATACCGGGGATTGTGTTGTTGAGGCTCAATCTCACAAAGAGCACAAACATGGGGATAAAGAGCAAGGGTGCGGGCACACCCATCCCCGCAGCGAAAAGGGTCGTGATCAGCTTCTTCCCCGGAAATTCGAAGCGGCTCAAGACGTAGGCGGCCGGCGCACAGACGGCTAGCAAGATGACGAGCGAGAGCCCGACGTACAGGATGCTGTTGAAGAGGTACCGTCCAAAGTTCAACGTGGTGAAAACTTTTACGTAATTCTCAAAGTGTAGTTCCGTGGGAAGGAACTGGTTGGTGAAAATTTCCCGATTGGATTTTACGGAGGCGAAGATAATCCACGTGATGCCGTAGATGATAAACAATGACCAGCCAATAAGCAGCGCATAGGTCAAGAAGCGGCTGAAACCGCGCCAGATTTTATCGGTGGGGGAGGTTTCGACGACGTGCTTCCGAGGCGGATGGGGATGTAATAGACTACGTTCCGTCATATTGTCTCTCCTTGAAAATAGTCCGGTGGTCAGGTGGTCTTCTGGTCTCTTGGTCGGGTCGTCCGCGCCTCAACGGATGTCAAAGTGTGCAAGGGGGAGCAAGGGTAGCGATAGAACTGCTAAACCCGCTCACATCCTTTCGTGTCCGTTGATTCTTTTCTGTTATTTTGGGGGTGGATGACTGCATCGAAGTTTCTCCGGAATTGGGTTAGAACTGAACGACTTCGCGTCGCATAACCCGGCGAATGACGGTGACGACGACGAAGATGGTCAGGAGCAGGATGACGCCGACCGCCGAGGCCTTGCCGTAGCGGTAGATGGGCGTGCGTTTCCCGAAGGCGAGGATGTAGAGGTAGACAGCCGCGGTATACGTCTCCTTCAGCGGCTCCAGCTGGGTGAAGGCAAAGGGAAACTCGAACATATTCAAGGCCGTGATGCTCCATAGCACGAGGGCCACGGTCAGCACGTCCCAGAGCAGCGGCAACGTGATGCGGAAAAACATCTGTGTCTGGCTGGCGCCGTCCAGCTTGGCGGCTTCGTAATAGTCGATGGGGATTCTGTCCACGCCGGCCATCAACAGCACGAGATAGTACCCCATCGCTGTCCAGACCAGCGCGATCAGCATGGCCCAGAAGATGTTGGAGGCCGCTACCCACTGGAACTTGGCCAATTTTTCAAAGCCAAGAAAGTCGAAGAGATTGCGCAAGAAGCCAAAACGCGGGTTGTAGATGTAGTTCCACAACGTCGTCAGGGCGATGGTGGCGATGACGTTGGGGAGAAATATGACTGAGCGGAAGAAGCGCTTGCCTCTCACGCCCGAGTTCAACAGCGCCGTGAAGAGGAAGGCCAGGGCGAAGATCATGATGCCCCCCACGATCCAGATCAGCAACGTGTTGCGCAATCCGTAGCGGACAAACAGCGTCTCCGACATCAACTCGCGGAAGTTACCCAGGCCGCGAAACTGCATCTCTCTGCCCACCCCCGACCATTTGAAGACGCTCAGGTAAAAGGTGCGCAGCGTGGGGTATAGAAAGAAGACGAGATAGGCGAGGAAAGCCGGCGCCAGAAAAAGGGCAATAAATCGCTTTGTAGGTTTCATAGAGCGCTCCTCAATAGCTAGCGCCACGTAGGAGCCCGGAGGCCCCTACGTGGCTGACGTTTACGCCGGTTTGAAACAGTGGACTACTCGCTGCGGGACGCCCAGAAGCTCGCGGCGTCGGCCTGCATGTTCTCGACGAACTCTTCCGGCGTGAGCTGGCCGACGAAGAGGTCCATCCAGTTGACGTCGAAGACGTTCTCGACGAACTCAGGATAGTTCGCGCCGGCGTCGCAGAACCAACCGAACATGACCTCGGCCTGCGCGATGGCGTCCGCGCCATCGGCCAACGGGCCGGGCCACTCGGCGCCGATGACGGGTACGCCCGAGAGTGTGGCGTCGGCGTACTCCTGGGAGCGTTCCACGGTGGTGATGAAGCGCAGGAACTCGAAGGCCTCATCGGGATGCTCGGAGCTGGCGATGACGGCGAAACTGCCGGCGCCGCCCATCAGGTCGGTGTGGGAGCCTGCGCCGCCCTCGATGGCGGGGTAGTTGAAGGCGCCCCAATCCACGGTGCCCTCGGCGATGTCCTTGATCTCGTTGGGCAGCCAGGAGCCGACCAGCTCCATCGCGGATTCGCCCGTGCCCAGCGTCTGCTGGCCGGCGGGGAAGAGGTAACCGGTGGCTTCTTCGGGGATGTAGCCCTGGTCCCAGAGGTTGCGTACGGCCTGAGCGGCCTCAAGATAGACGGGATCGCTCCACAGCTCGCCGCTCTCGTCGGCCATCGTTTCAAGTAGGAAGTCGCAGCCCTTCATGCGCTGGACGTAGTAGCCCAGCCAGATCTGCTGGTAGGAGGCGATGTCGCTCTCCACTGCGATGGGCGCATACCCGGCGTCCAGGATCTGCTGATTGACGTCCAGGAACTCCTGCCAGGTCGTGGGGGTCTCCTCTACGCCGGCCTCTCCGAGGATGTTTTTGTTGTACCAGAAGAGGACGGTGTAGACGTTGTAGGGCACCGTGAAGATCTCGCCGTCATCGGTCTCGTACATCTCGAGCGCGCCGGTGGAGAGCACGTCGGCGACGGTCTGGTCTTCCTGGCCGTAGGCCGGCAGCTCCAGGTAGTCGTTGAGGGGCAGGAGCATGCCGTCGCGCCAGAGGCCCGAGGCCAACTCGTCGGAGCCCGCGTCGACGAGATCGTACTGATCGCCGCCCTCCAGGGCCGTGCGCACGAAGGTCTGGTTGTCGCGGCCGATCCAGGTGACGTCGATGGTGACGTTCTCGTGCTCGGCCTCGAACTCCTCGATCCAGCCCTTGATGACGTCAGCCTGCGCCTCGGCCTCGGTCCAATATGAAGCGTAGCGCAAGGTGATCTCTTCGACCTCTTCCGTGGCTTCCTCGGTCGCCTCCTCGGTCGCCTCTTCGGTCACTTCCTCCGTGGCTTCCTCGGTTTCTTCGACAACTTCCTCTGTCTCTGCTTCTGTGGGTTCTGGGGTCGGTGTCTCCGGCGTGCCGCAGGCTGTAAGCAACAGCGACGCGATGACGACCAACACCAGGGACAAACGTGCAAAGCGTTTCATCTTTCTTCTCCTTCAAACGTGGTTTATAGGAACTGACTATTCTCCTCATCGAACACAATTTGACCGTTTATTGTAGAGTCTATACGTCTATCCATCACCTCCTTCTCAAGCCAAAGTGAACTTCTACTTAGCCACAGGTAACTTCCTGGGCGTGGGTAGCGAGGTTAACGACGGCCCGCAAGTGTAAGGGGTGATCCGGGTTGAGGCCCTTGACCAGGGCGCGGTGATAGGCGAGGCGCTGGATAGCAGGTAGATAGAGCGGGCCGCGCTCCCACTCCGTCAAGCCGCTGTCGAACGTCATTATGTGATCGGGTCGCCAGCGACGTAAGTGGGACTCGCCATCCAGCATCGCCAGGGTAGACGCGCCGAGGGCGCTCATCTCCTCCAGGACCCGTAACTCCTGCTCCAGACCGGTATCCGATACAAGCCCCACGACCAACGTGTGGTCGTCGACCATGGACATGGGGCCGTGACGGAAATCCAGCGTGTGATAGGCCTCGGACTGCGATCGGGACATCTCCTGCGTCTTGAGCATCAGCTCGTTGGCCAGCCCGTAGAGAGCACCGTTACCCAGAAAGACGAACCGTTTGATGCTCAGATCTTCTCCCAGGCGCCGGGGTAGATCCCCCAGGCGTACCAACAGAGAATCCAGCAGTTCAGGGAGACGGTTCAAATTTTCCAGACAGAGCTCTTCCTTCGATAGCATGGTTGTCAGGGACAGAACGAGCAGCAGCATGCTGGTGAGAGAGCGCGTCTGTACCACAGAGCGTTCCTGCGCGATCGGCGCCTGCAAGACGAAGTCCGCCTGATCCGCCAGCGGACTCCCCGGATCACAGGTAATCGCCATCACCGGCCCATCTCGGGTGGCGCGAAAACGCTCTACGGCCCACAGCGTCTCTGTCGTGGCTCCCGAACGCGAGATGGTGAGCAGGAGCAACTTTTGTTCTTGGGGCCCTAGATTGGGAAAGAGCCAGAACTCCGATGCGGGCAGTGCGGCAGCCGCCAGCCCGGCGCAGTGCCGTAGGACGGCCGCAGCGGTATGTGCCAGATAATAGGAGGAGCCACATCCTACGGCGAGTACGTGGGTACAATAATTTTGCTGCAAGAAATCCGATAGCGCCTCTTGCTGCGCGGTAAAGGTCTCCAGCGTGACTCGCCACGCGTGAGGCTGGCTGCCTATCTCTTGATACGTGTGATACTGGCCGGTGGGGAGCTGCTCACCGGTTGCCCTTTTGCTGAGATGTCGTCGACCGCTTTTCGGATCGAGATTGCTATCTCTCACCACGCTTGATCGCCCTCCTTGTCTGCCTTCTACCGTCCGCCTTTGATACCCATATATCCTGACTATTCTAGAGCAGGGTCTCGCTTACATCAGATTCTCTTTAGTTTGTCTCTGAGAACCCTCCGCCCTGGAGCAATTGAGAAATGAATTTTACTGAAGATAAACCTAATCCTCTGCTAGCGTTAAAATGCCCGTTTGCTATTCAAACAATCTCGATCGTATTAAGTGACCGTATTGATCTATAATCGTGCATATATTATCATTTGTGGTCTGTTTTGTCAAGTATTTGATCGATTCCGTTCAATTATTGTCGGGTGGGCAAGATGAATTCGTCTATCACCGGAAGATGGCAGCTTTGATTTTCTTAAACGGTGAGACAAATGTGGGAGACTCAATAACTGACTCCACTGAAATACCTAAATATCTCACCACAGAGACACGAAGGGCACAGAGAAAACAAGAGGTTACTTAACTAAAATTAACCCAAGACGCTTATTTCGTGATTTTTTCTTGGGAAGGTTCGGAAATAGGTTGACACTTTTGAATAGCAACGTACCGGTCTAT
>CAZCPK010000065.1:0-12944 GCA_964500755.1 uncultured Anaerolineales bacterium | reverse complement strand
GCATCCTCTTCCTCGACGAGATGCCCGAGTTCAGCCGGCACGTGCTGGAGGTGATGCGACAGCCGCTGGAGGACAAGGTGGTGACTATCAGCCGGGCGCAGGGCAGCCTCACCTTCCCGGCCAACTTCACGCTGGTGGCCGCCATGAACCCCTGTCCCTGCGGCTACTACGGCGACCCGCAGCGCGAGTGCACCTGCTCCATGGGTGCCATCCAGCGCTACCGCAAGCGGATCTCTGGCCCGCTGCTGGACCGCATCGACCTGCATCTGGAGGTCCCCCGCGTCGACTACGAAAAGCTGACCAGCAAGACGCGCGGCGAGTCGTCGGAGGCCATCCGCGCCCGGGTCGAGGGAGCCCGCCGTCGCCAGCGCCGGCGGCTGTCAGAGTCGGCTATGGCCTGCAACGCGGACATGGGCCCCGCCGAGATCCGCCAGTTCTGCGCCCTCAAGGGCGACGCGCAAGCGCTCATCCGGGCCGCCATGCGTCAAATGCACCTGAGCGCCCGCGCCTACCACCGCGTCCTCAAGGTCAGCCGCACCATCGCCGACCTGGAGGGCGCCGCCAACATCGAGGCGCATCACGCCGCGGAGGCGCTGCAGTACCGCACGCGGATCCTGGATCTATAAACACCCTTGCGGGACGCCGGTCTCGGCTCACAGGTCCTCGGGAAAAGGGTATCTTCCCACCCATTTCCATCGACTCTCCCCAAGCCAGAAGGGACTGGCAAACGAAGTGGTTCAAAACCTCTTTGCGACGCCTGCCCATCCTGGCCTCGTCTACCTCGCTCCCGCCTACACACATTCTGGGGTAGCGAGGGCGGTTTCGATAGTCAACCTACTTCGAAATCACTGTCTTCGTTAACGAAATCTGTTATAATGCATCAGGAACGGGGCGAGGCGCCTCGCTCCGGGTTATCGACGCAAACAGATTGGGAGAGAAACGAGTCATGGGAAAACGTAAGATATCCCGTCAGGCGCTCGCGCGCTTTCGGGAACGAGGGCACCAGGCCTTTCTAAAGGACGCGTACACGGAAGCCATTGAAGAATGGAGCAAGGTCAGATCGGCGAAATCCTCCATGCTTCCCGCGGAGACCCTGGCGGAGGCGTACTTTCGCCGGGGACTAACGCGCTTCTATGAGAAAAACGAGCGGGAAGGCGCACTGGCGGATCTCGAACAGGCGCTCAAGTTAGCGCCCGACGAAGCCCGCTACCACTATCACATCGGTCTGTTCCTTCAACACCTGGGCAACCCAGAGAAAGCCCTCTTCCACTACCGTCAGGCCTATGATGAGACGTCCTCGCTCGAAGAGCGCGTCGCCTACCCGTTGGCCCTGGCGCTGATGCAGCAAGGGGACACCCCGCAGGAAGACGAGGTCTGGGAACGTCTCTCCCCGCAGGAGCAAGCCATGCTCCAGGAAGGGTTGACCTTCAATCGCCGCCCCTATACGCCCTCTGAGGAAGCCCCTGGCCTCTGGCTAGGCCTAGCCGCCCTGGACGAGGGCGACCAGGCACAGGCGGAAGACCATTTTGAGACCTTTCTCAAGCAGACGGAGAACCAAATGGAGCGGGCCCTGGCCCGCTATTATCGCGGCGTGCTCGCCGCCCGACGGGATGACATGGATGAAGCGCGTCACCATTGGCTGGAGGCCGCCGCCTCGGGCCTGGAGACCCCGGCGTTGACGCTCAACCTGGGCGAGAGTTTTCAGCGCCTGGCGGAAGCGCGATTGACGGCGGGGCATCCACAAGACGCCCTCGAAGCTGCGCGGGAGGCCGTACGATACAGATCGGAAAAGCCCAGCCTGCAACAGCTGATCGCCCAGGCCCACCAACAACTCGGCTACCGGGCGGCGCAAGCCGGAGAGTGGGACGAGGCGCAAGAACACTGGGAACGGGCCTACGAGCTGGAAGACGGGAACTTCCGCCTGGCCTTCAACCTAGCGCTCTGTTACGAGCGTCAGGAGGATTTCATCACCGCCGGGGAGACCTGGCGGGAGGTGCTGCGTCGGCGCCCGCGCCTGGACGATGACCCCGACGCCCTGGACGATGAGCAGGTCGCCCAGATCTGGAAGCGGGCGGCCGAGGCGTACGTCAAGGCCGGCGAATACGACGAGGCGGTCCACGTCTACCGCCAGGCGGTGAAATACAACCCCGATCACCTGCCCACCCGCATGGCGCTGGTGGAGAGCCTGATGAACAACGGGCAGTTCGAAGCAGCAGAGAACGAGCTGCAGCGTATATTGAAGAAGGATTCGGACTACATCCCCGCGTTGGTGCTGATGGGCGAGATCCTGGCCTTCAAGGGATACCGGTGGATTAACGATCCTGCCCGGTACTGGAAGCGGGTCCTGGAGCTGGATCCTGACAACACCGAAGCCCGCGAAGCGCTGATCAATTATTACCTTGACGAGGCCCTTGATTTCCTCTATTGGAATAACTTCGATGCAGCTCTCGACGCCTACGAGGAAATTTTATCCGTCGCTCCCCATCACGGTCTCACGTTGACCTACGTGGGACAAGCCTATCTGGCGAAAGGCGATCAGGAACGCGCCCGAGAATATCTGGACCTGGCCATAGAACATGAACCGACGTTAGATCGATACTTCAACACCATCATCATCTGCTTTAGATATGCAGAAGAGGACTGGGCCTGGGAATATCTAGAAAAAGCAGAGGCCGAGCTGGAAATCCCCCCCTCCCTCTATTCGAACCTCATCAAAGAAGCGATGAAGATCGATAAGGAATACGTGGCGCCACTGGCAGAGCGTTGTATCGCGCAAGCTAAACCCGACGAAGAAGCCCGGATTCTGGTGGCAGAGACGTTGTTGTTTTCTCCTCTCCTGGACCTGGCAACCGAGTATTTTGAAAAAGCCAAAGAGGCTGGAGAGCACCCCTACCGGGTCCACATCGGTTTAGCGGCTTTGGCCGCCCGCCAAGGTGATCGTCGAACGGCAAAGTATCATCTATCCAAGGCAGAGAGAATCGCGCGACGCCACAAAGATCAAAAGAATCTCCAACATGTTCACAGTTTGCGTCAGGTCCTTTTAGAGATGCCGCCGTCCATGATAGACATGCTCTTTAGCCACGGTCCCGGATTTGCTGGGGATGTTCCCTTCCCACCGAATTTTCTGTAGTCAGGAGAGAAACGCTTCATGAATACCACAAATGCCGAAATGTATGAACGCGACCGTCGTCCCCGTCCCTCCGAGGGACCGGAACCGGATCTGACCAGCGACGACCCCTACGCCGTCCTGGGGCTGGAACGGGGCGCGACGCCAGGCGAGGTAAAGCGCGCCTACTTCCAGCTGGTGCGCGAGTATCCTCCGGAGACCGCCCCGCAGGCGTTCAAAAACCTGCGGAGTGCCTATGAACAGCTCCGTACCGCCAGGGTCAAGGCCGAGACGGACCTTTTTCTCTTCCGTCCGCCCTACCCCTGGGAGCCGCGCAAACGCCGGCGCCGACTCGACCTGGAGGTGCACGCCGAGGACGCCTGGCGGCTACTGGAGCATCACGGAGACCTGGGGCGCAGGGAGTTTCCGGAGGACTGCCATCCGGTCAGTCTCTATTAATGTAGGGGATGTGGGCTTTGGTTATTTCAATGAGTGGACACTATGGGAAGCAGCGCCATGAGTGATCGCCGTCAAGTCTGGGCCACGCTTGCTGAGCTGCTCCAGCGGTTGGAGCAGGACGTAGAACATCCCCCCGCCGAGCCGGCGCCGGGGGTCAACGGCCTGGAGAAAGAAGTGCGCAAGCTGGGGAAAACGCAATACCGGGCCAACGCTCTGGCCGAGGAACAGGCGCAGCGAATGGAGAAGGCGTTACAGGAGCTGGAGACCGCGCAACAGAGCCGGGAGGCCCTGGTTGAGGAGCTGGTGGAGAGCCGCCTCCAGGAGGCACAACAGGTGTGGCTCAAGTCGCTACTCCCGGTCCTGGACGGCCTGGATCACGCCATAGCCGACGGACGACGGTACCTGACACAACGCGACCGGGCAGCGAAATCCCCGCACCTGACGGAGAAGCAGAAGATCCTGGTCTCCCCGGCCGATCGGGCCAAGTTGACCAGCTGGCTGGCAGGGCTGCGCTTGGTGCGCGAGCGCCTGTTGGCCGTGCTGGAGGCGGGCGGCGTGACGCCCATCCCCACGGTGGGCCACCCCTTCGACCCGCACCTGCACGTCGCCGTGGAGACGACCGACGAGGGCGCGACTCGACCGGGGACCATCGTGACCGAGGAGCGGCGCGGCTATCAGACCGAGGAGGGCGTCCTGCGCTACGCGGACGTCGTCGTCTATCGACCGACCCGATCCTCTTAAGTTACGATATTCGGATCTAGCGAGGTGCGTCGCACCTTATACCGTAATTTCAACCGACCTTACACAGACAAAGAGATAAGAAAGGCAAAGAGATATGAGCAAAATTGTAGGCATCGACCTGGGCACGACCAACTCCGGCGTAGCCGTCGTCGACGACGGCACGCCCCGCATGTTGCCAAACGGCGACGAGCGGATCATCCCGTCGGTGGTGGGCTACTCCTCCAGCGGCGAATGGCTGGTAGGCACACCGGCCCGCAATCAGTATATCTACAACCCGGAAAACACGGTGCGCTCTGTCAAACGCCTGATGGGAACGGAGCATCGCTTCACCCTGGGCGGACGCGAGTTCAGCCCGCAGGAGATCTCCGCTTTTATCCTACGGGAGCTCAAAGAGATCGCCGAACGCCACCTGGACGAGGAGGTCACCGACGCCGTCATCACAGTGCCGGCCTACTTCCCCGACGCGGCCCGCCAGGCGACCCGGGACGCGGGACGCATCGCCGGCTTCAACGTCCGCCGGATCATCAACGAGCCGACGGCGGCCGCCCTGGCCTACGGGCTCAACATGGCGGAGGAACAATTGGCCCTGGTCTACGATCTGGGCGGCGGCACCTTCGACGCCTCGCTGGTGGAGATCGTGGACGGCGTGATCGAAGTGCGGGCCAGCCACGGCGACACCCAACTGGGCGGCGACGACTTCGACCGGCGGCTGGCTGAGCGGGTCGCGGAGCAGTTCCTGGCGGAGCACGGCGTCGATCTACGCGAGGAGCGTCGCGCCTGGGCCCGCCTGCTGCGCGCGGCCGAGGAAGCCAAGATCGAGCTCTCCTCGCAACCCTTTGCCTGGATCAAAGAGGAGTACATCGCCGAGCAGGACGGCGTCCCGTTGCACCTGGAACACGAGATTAGCCGACAGACGTTCGAGGAGCTTATCGACGACTTGATTATGAAGACCCTGGACTCCATCGACCAGGTGCTTGCCGACGGCGAGGTCGGACGCGAGGAGTTGACGCAGGTGCTGATGGTCGGCGGCTCGTCGCGGATCCCGGCGGTCTGGGAGGCGGTCGCTTACCATCTGGACATCGAGCCTCAGATGACGCTCAACCCGGAGGAAGTGGTCGCCCTAGGCGCCAGCGTGCAAGCCGCCATCATCGCGGGTGAGCCCATCGACGCCATCCTGGTCGACGTCACCCCCTACTCGCTGGGCATCGCCATCGCCGACGTGCGTATGGGACAGATCATTCCCGACCGCTACAAAGTACTGATCCACCGCAACACGACCATCCCCGTCACTAAAGCCGATCTCTTCTACGCACTGTATCCCGATCAGGACACCATCGAGATCAAAGTGTACCAGGGGGAAAGCCCCGTCGCCTCGGAGAACACGCTGTTGGGCAGCTTCAAGATCGAGGATCTGGAATCGGAGGTCCCCGACGAACCACCCAAGGTCACCGTCGAGTTCGACATGGGCGTCAACGGGATCCTCAACGTCACGGCGGAGGATCGGAAGACCGGACAGCAGAAGCAGGTCACCCTCGAGGCGACGCCCGCGCGGCTTAGCGAGCAGGAGATCCTCTCCGCCAAGCAGGAGCTCGAGGCCCCGCACATCAAGGTACTCTACGACGACCTCCTCTCCGACGAGGATCGCGCGCTATTGCAGCGCGCCGAGTCACTGCTGGCCAACGGCGCCCTCCCTCCAGAAGAGAGGGAGCGACTGGCTGCGCTTCTGAGTGAAGTCCAGGAAGCCCGACAGGAAGAAGATCCAAAACGCCTGGAGGAGGGGCTCGAGGAACTGCTCGATCTGCTCTTCGATCTGGAAGCGTAACGCGGGCGACTTCGAATAATCGGGGGGTCGCTTGGTCAGGTGGTCAGATGAACAGGTGGTCAATGGATGCACAGGAACGCAGCGGCTGGAACGGATTAGAAAAACTTGTTCAAGCCACTCCCCCCTTTCTCGTGTCCGTTGACTCCCTGGCGTGATCGAAGGTGCATTCAGTAAGATCCTGACAGGATACCACGTCTATAGAATAGCTGTCTGGACAAACGTCATTGGATAGAAAACCGTTTCGTGACCTACCCGATTAGGAGGACATTATGGCCGAGATTTTCGTGGACACCGCAAATTTGGACGACATCCGCCAGGCCGCGGCCTGGGGCGTGCTGGACGGCGTCACGACCAACCCCTCGCTGATGATGCGCGAGGACACCGCCGATCGCAAGACGCAGACGTTGGAGATCATCGACATCATCGGCGGCGGATCGGTGAGCGCCGAGGTCATCAGCACTGACGCCGAGGGGATGATCGAGGAGGCGCGGGAGATCCTCTCGTGGTCGGAGCACGTCCACGTCAAGATTCCCACCATCCCGGAGGGCCTCAAAGCGATGAAGGAGATCTCTTCGTGGCCCAACGGACGGATCAACGCGACGCTGATCTTCTCGGCGAACCAGGCCTATCTGGCGGCCCGGGCGGGCGCCAGCTACGCCTCGATCTTCGTCGGGCGCATCGACGACGCCGGGTTGGACGGCATGGAGACGGTCTGGGAAGCCCGCAAGGTCTTCGACAACTACGGGCTCGACTGCAAGCTGTTGGCCGCCAGCATCCGCCATCCCAAGCACGTCAAGGAGTCGCTGCTGGCCGGCGCGGACATCATCACCATGCCCTTCGCCGTGCTGCAGAAGATGATCCACAGCCCCTTCACCGACGCCGGGCTGGAGAAGTTCCTGGCCGACTGGGAAAAAGTCGCCGGAGAGTAGACGCCCAACGCCACCGCCCCGGACATGAAGATCCGGGGCGGTCATGTTTTGGGCTCAATGCGTGTAAATCCTTCAATCCGCTGCAGCCGGCATCCGCTTCTCTATCTCTTCCCGCCAGTTGCCCAGGCAGATCCTGAGGCCGAAGGCGGTGCGGATAAGATCACTATCCAGCGGCACCAGCTTCTGGCGGCGCACCACCTCGGCAATGGGCCGGGAGACGATGCGCTCCCCCTCCAGAGCGACCATGTGCCCCAGCGTATCTTCGGCGATAAGATGCACCGCCATAACGCCGAAACGCGTCGCCAGCAACCGGTCAAAGGCCGAGGGCGATCCACCGCGCTGCAAATATCCCAGCACCATGGTGCGCACCACCGACTCCGTCCGCTCGCGGATCTCTTCGGCGACCTGTTCACAGATGCCGCCCAGCCGGGGCATCCCGCCGGGCCGATCCTTGGTCTCCCAGACCTGCTCGCCGTCGATGGGATGCGCGCCCTCCGCAGCAGCTACGATGCTGTAATTGGCGCCCCCTTCATAGCGTTGGCGGATCTTCTCGGCAACACAGTCGGGATCGTAGGGGATCTCGGGGATGAGGATGACGTCGGCGTCGCCGGCGATGCCGGCCTCCAACGCGATCCAGCCCGCGTCCCGCCCCATTACTTCCATGACAATGACCCGATGGTGACTCTCCGCGGTAGTGTGGAGCTTGTCCAGCGCCTCGACGGCGGTGTTGATCGCGGTGTCGAAGCCGAAGGTCACTTGCGTCAAGATGTCGTTGTCAATAGTCTTGGGGACGCCCACGGCGCGAAAGCCCTTCTCGATGAGCTCCTGGGTGATGCGCATGGAGCCATCGCCGCCGATGACGACCACGGCGTCCAGGCCCAACACCTCGGCCTTGCGCACCACGTCAGCGGAGACGTCAAAGGTCTTCAGTTCACCGTCCTGCTCCACAACGTAGTCGAAGGGATTGGCGCGGTTGGTGGTACCCAGGATGGTCCCGCCGCGGGAGAGGATCCCCCGCACGTCGGCCATACCCAAAGGGCGCAGTTTGCCCGGCTGGATAAGTCCTTCGAAGCCGTCCTTGATGCCCAACACCTCCCACCCATACTCATTGAGCGCCGTCTTCACGACGGCGCGAATGACGGCGTTGAGCCCCGGCGCATCGCCTCCGCCGGTCAGTACACCGATCTTCTGAACCTCATTGGACATCTGGTCTCTCCTTAAAGTCTGACTGTAACGCAACCTGCTCTCCTCCCTCATTGTAACGAGAAATCGGCGAAAAGCTAAATCCTGCCCCATATCCGTTCCCGTCCGCCGGGGGAAAGAGGGACAAAAAAGAAAGTCCCTTCATCTGGGCGGATGGAGGCAGCCACGAACAAGCTCTCCGGCAACCGCCCCGGGTTCTGACGGCCGAGGCAAGTGTGCGATAGTCGAGGTAAATCGGTAGAGATCTCCGCATGGATACTCAGAACTCCCGAAAGATGATCGGCAGGAAGACGTTGACCACGTACTCGTCAGCGCCGAGGTCGGGTGCGCCCAGGCGCGGATCCCCACCGAAGTCCGTCGAAACCGGGCCGGGCACGCCACGATTGATGGCGGCAGAGTTGGCACCAATGGTGAAGCCCTCAAAGACAAACTCCGGGTCGCCGGTGTAGGCGTTGGTCACGGTGATGGTGCCCCCACCGCCTGTGTTCTGCCCGTTACCGTTCCACAGCACGCCGTTGAGCACGGCGGTGTTCGCAGCCGACGCGGTGGAAATCGCGACGGTGTGACTTACCGCCAGTGTATTGGTCATATAGATGGAACTGGGCACGCCGTAGATGTCGTAGCCGGCGAAGACGCCGGAGTTGAAGAGACCATCCAGGGTTAGCGATGAATGCCACATATAGACACTGCTCCCCCCGGTGTTCACGGCGCCTCCATATAAGGAGGCGCCATTCCGGAAGAAGATGGTATTTGTCATCCAGGCCGTGGCCGTATCCATATTTACTCCTCCCCCCAGGTCCGCAACGTTGGCATTGAAATGCGTGTCCCGAACATGTAGTTGCCCACTTCGAACATTTACCCCACCGCCCTCCCTATTCGCCTCATTCAGGTTGAACTCGCTGTCCACGAGGGAGAGTGCTCCAAACTCGTGAAAGATGCCACCACCCCGGGCATCGGTAGCAAGCGCCTCGTTATTGGTGATCGCCACGTCAATGAGGTTGAGGTTATCGGCATAGGAGAGGATGGCGCCGCCGTGAGCGGGACCGCTTGACATGCCGCCCGCCGTCGCGTTCCCCTCTTCGAGACCAAAGCCGTCCAGGGTCACGGTGATGGACCCCGTCACGTAGAACAGCCGCCCCTGGCCCTGTGCGCGCAAGATGGTGCCTTGATCGCGGTCCGTGAAAGTGCTGTCATAATTACCCATCAAGGTCAGGGTTTTGGAGATAGAAACGACCTGGGTCATACCGTTACGAGCGTGCACGTCCGTGTATATGCCCCCAGCGACCAAGACACGATCTCCAGGATTGGCGGCGTCGACGGCGAACTGGATCGTACGACAGGGATTGCCGACCGAAGTACACCCACCGCTGTCGTTGCCCGTTTTGCTGACGTAGCGGTCGGTCGCCATCGGCTGCACGTCCGCACCAACCCCGGCGGCGTTCGACAGCAACGTGCTCACCCACAACCACAAAGTTAACAGCAAGCCCGCAAGGACCAAAGCAAGCAAGAATCGTCGCTTATGAAAGGCTATGGTTTTCGTGATAAATGGGCTCCTTCTCCACAAATTAGTCTCCACGTAGGTACAGGTGGGTAGCATTTCTCCATCCCAAAATGCTACCCACCGCAGGACTCAAGTGGATACGATCATCAATCCGCGTCACTCCAGCAGCCACGTCACCTGCACGTCGACGCTGATGGTCTCCGTGCCGGGTTCGACGGGCACGGCGGCGGCTTCGGCCTCCAACCGCTCGCGGACGACGGGGCGGGGCGTCCGGCTGGACTCGTTGATGGTCAGCACGTCGCCCAGCTCGGCGCCGGCCAACCCGACCAGCTGCTCGGCCTTATGCTCCGCTTCCTCCCAGGCCGCCTCCCGCGCTTCGTCGACCAGATCGGCGGCGTCGCTCACCTCGAAGCGGATGCTCTGGATACGATTCCCTCCGGCCTCCACGGCGGTGTCGAGCAGCGTGCCCAACATTCCGATGTCGCGCACGCGCACCTCTACGGTGTTGAGCGCCCTGTACCCCACCAGCTCACGGCTCCGCCGTTCCCCGTTGGGTTCGCTGCGCTGAACCTCCTCGTGGCGCGGCTCCAAGCGGATGGCCTGCGTCTGGATGTCCTGCGACGGAATCCCGGCCTCCGCCAGCGCGTCGAGCAGGTCCTCCATCTGTTCGGTGTTCTGATCCAGCGCCTCTTCGGCATTCTCCGCCTCGGTCTCCACGCCCAACGTCACCACAGCGGTGTCCGGCTGCGCAGCCGCCTCGCCGGTCCCGGAGACGCTGATGGTGCGCTGCGGTTCGTCTTCGACGGTCGGCTCCTCCTGAGCAGCTAATGGATCCGCCATCGGCGCGCCCCGAAGCACGAAAAGGCCCAGCAGTAGTACCCCAAATCCCAATGCGATCTTATACCCTAGCGTTTTCATCGCGATGACCTCCTCAAACTTTCTGTTCTTGTTGAACCTATGATCAATCCAGGGACTACGAAACATCCCGCATCACCAGGGGCAGGAAGACGCGTTTAGGCGCCTCGAAGGCCCCCACGTCGTAGTTGATGAGCGTCTGTCCAGGCTTGATGATGATCCCGCGCCGTCGCCCGTCCAGCCCGCGATCTGAGATCCCCGGGGCGCAGGCGTCGATGGCGGGAGAACCGGAGCCCAGTCGATAGAGCCCCCGCGCCGTCTCGACAAACTGGGGATCCTCGCTGAAATTGGCAAATCCGCCTGAGAGAACCGGGTCCGTGTCGTTGCATTGACTGCTGATGCTCCCTTGTAGTTCATGAGCGGCGCCGTTCTCCCAGATGATGTTGCGGTTGAGGTCCGCCGTCCCCTGCGAGACGACGAAGAGGGGGACGTCGGAATTCCCGGCGTAAGTGCTGTTCTCGCTGTGATAATTGGCCTGATTGTAGACGTGGACGGTCGTCTCGCCGTTCTGACCGTGCCCCGTGAAGAGCGTGTCGGTGGCCGTCACCTGCGCGCCGGTGCCCACCATGAGCGCCCCGCCGTGTGAGTAGGAGAAGTCGCCCGCGTTGTTCAGAAAAGCCGTGTGTCCAATGAAGGCCGTGCCGTCCTCCACGTAGACCCCGGCGCCCTGGCCGGCGGCCTCGTTAGAACTCACCTCTGAACAGTAGAAGTGGTACGCCAGGGAGAAGGGATTGCAGTCGGAAAAGTCGGCGTCCATGCGCAGGTCACTGCCCGCACCGGCGAAAATCCCGCCCCCATCTCCGGCAGCGCGGTTATAAAGAACTAGCACGTTGTCCAGTGCGCTGACAGCGCCCTCCACGTAGAGTCCACCGCCCTGCTCGGCCGAGTTCGCGTCAAGCGCCGTAGAGGTCATGGTGAGAACCCCACCCATCTGCTGGATGCCGCCCCCATGGGTGATAGCGGTGTTGTAGCTTATTCTCGAATCGGCGATAAACACTCGCCCATCACGGATCGCCAGACCGCCGCCGCTGGCCACGCTGCCCGCGGCGTAATTATCCACGATTTGCGCGCCACCGAATATATACAGGCTGGAACTGGTGCCGGAAACCACCGCACCTCCGCCGAACGTCGCCGTGTTGTTGTAGATCCGTGTCCCGGCGCCGTCCATATCCACGGTGGAGCCCAACCCAACATATACGCCCTCGCCGAAGTCGGAGGCGAGGTTATAACTGAGCTGGCTGTCGTCGCGCATCAGCAGCACCGAATCCCGGTCGAGGTAGACGCCCGCGCCGTCATCGGCGTAGTTGCCCAGGAAATAGGACAAGGAGTCTCCGATAACCGAATCTCCAGCAGTCTCGACGACGGAATCATTCTGTGCGTAGACACCCCCTCCCTCAACGGCATTATTAGCGAGGATCATGGAGTTATCCAGATAGAGAGAGCTCCGATCCAGGAAGACGCCGCCGCCCCGGTCGGCAGACGTATTTCCCTGACCAGAGACAAATTCGCCCAGATAGCTGTCGGTCATGGTGATCGTTCCGCTGATGGCATAGATCCCTCCGCCCCAGGAGGTGGTCTCAGTGACGGAATTGGCGAAGACGGCGCTGCCCTCGCACATGATCAAGGAGGCGCCGACGCCGACGTAGACCCCGCCGCCTGCGATCCCCGCCGTGCCCGAGGCGATCCCGGAGGCCTCGAGGATTAACGTGCCATCCTCGTTGATGTCCACGACGCCGCCCCGGTCCGCCTGCGTATTCTGCAGGCGCACGTGAGATAACTTGACCGTATGCGATTTGTCCACGGTCATCATGCCGCCATCGGTGGGAGGTCGCCGACCCCCGCCGTCGACAATCGCCAGCGTGTTGGTCGGCGTCTGGCAGTTGTCAGTAGCCGCTGCGATGGTGACGTCTTTTTGAACCAGGCCAATGCCTGTTCCGGTGTAGACCTGACCGACGTCGACGTAGACTGTATTGCCATCCTCTGCGTCAACGATCGCCACAGCGATGTGATCGTAGGCGCAGGGGTCACCGTTAAGGCCCACATTAGACGTCGATTGCATTCTACCGGGTTGTACAATGAGCAAGGAAGCTATTAGCAACAGGCCGGCTAACACCATCGCTAGTCCTAATCTTTTGAAGAGATGTGAATATCGCATTGTGTCTCCTTCCATAACTGAAGTCGTGTATTCGGACATCTTGAGAGAAGCCTTTAGAGAGAAAAGAGGTCATTTTTCTGGTACCAAGATGAGATCATAGCGTATCTGATCAG
>CAZCPK010000064.1:0-12980 GCA_964500755.1 uncultured Anaerolineales bacterium | reverse complement strand
GTCGTACGGGGCAATCCTTCGCCGGGCCGTCACGGCTACCAGAAGATGGTCGAGGAGACCATGCTCAACCTCTTCCGCGCTACCGAGGGACGCGCGATGGCGCTCTTCACCTCCTACAGCCAGCTGCGCTCGACGGCGCAGGCCCTCACCCAGCCGCTGGCCCGGGAGAAGATCAACGTCTACGCCCAGGGCAAGGGTAACTCCCGCGCGCAGCTGCTGGAGAATTTCCGCACCGACGAGCGGTCGGTGCTGTTAGGCACCCGCTCCTTCTGGGAAGGCGTCGACATCCCCGGCGAGGCGCTCTCCTGCCTGGTCATCGTCAAGCTGCCCTTCGACGTGCCCAGCGATCCCATCGTCGAGGCGCGGTCGGAGGTCTGCGACGATCCCTTCAACGACTACATGGTCCCCGAGGCCATCCTGCGCTTCCTGCAAGGCTTCGGGCGCCTGATCCGCACGCGCACTGACCGGGGCGTCGTCGCCGTCCTGGACGGTCGGCTGCTGACGCGCTCCTACGGGCAGCGCTTCCTCGACTCCCTGCCGGGTCCCACGGTCCGCACGGGCCCGCGCGATCAACTGCCCCTGGTCGCCGCGCGCTGGCTCGCCAACGAACCACTCCCGGTGGAGGCCACCCCCGCCGACGAGCCCTGGAGCGTCCCGCCGCCGGAAGAGCCCCCCTGGGGATGGTAAGCTAACGTTGGCCCTACTGAAAAAAGTTCACGAAACCACAGAGTTCACAGGGATTTTTAGTATTGACATAATTTTCCCCTATAAAAATCAGCGAAGTGTAAAGATCGCCAAACACAGCACCAGTTTTCTCTCAGCGTTCTCTGTGTCCTCAGCGGTAAACAGGCTTCTTGTACCAAAGTCAACGTTAGAACGTTATTTTTGGAGGATATGATGCGCATTGTCGTCGACGCCTTTGGCACTGATAACTGTCCCCGCCCCGACGTCGAGGGCGCCGTCCTGGCGGCCCGCGAATGGGGCGACGAGATTATTCTGGTCGGACCCGAGGAGCAGGTCCGCGCGGAGCTGGCGAAGCACGAGACCAGCGACCTGCCCATCCGCGTGGTGCACGCCCCGGAGGTACTGACCATGGAGCACCACGCCCGGGACGTCCGCCGCATGGAGGACTCCTCGATCCGCGTGGGCATGCGCCTCGTCAAAGAGGGCGAGGCCGACGCCTTCGTCTCCGCCGGCAACACCATCGCCGTCCTCTCCTCCGCCATCTTCGATCTACGCCGCATTCGTGGGATCCGCCGGCCCGCGCTGGCGACGCTCTACCCCGTCTCGACGGGCCAGGTGCTGCTTCTGGACATGGGCGCCACCGCCGATCCCAAACCCGAGTACCTGGTGCAGTTCGCCGAGATGGGCGCCATCTACGCCGAGCAGGTCTGGGGCATCGAGCGCCCGCGTATCGGCCTGCTGGCGAACGGCGAGGAGCCCGAGAAGGGCACGATGGTGCTCCGTGACACCTTCCACCAGCTGGAGGAGAGCGAGCTCAACTTCGTGGGGAACGTCGAGCCGAAAGAGGTGACGCGACACGCCGCCGACGTCGCGGTCACCGACGGCTTCACGGGCAATATTATGATCAAGACCACGGAGGCGGTGGCGGCCTTTATCCCCAAGATCTTCAAACGCGAGGTACTGCAGGGCCCGTTGGCAACCGTCGGGCAGATCCTGCTGCTCCCGGCGCTGATCGTGGCGCTGCCCGGCCTGCTGCTACTCGGTCCCGGCCTGCGCCGTCTCGCCAAGCGCCTCGACTACGCCGAATACGGCGGCGGGCTGCTCCTGGGCGTCAACGGGATTGTCATCGTAGGCCACGGTCGCTCCAACGCCAAGGCGGTCAAGAACGCCGTCCGCCAGGCGCGCGAAGCCGTCGCCGGGGACGTGCTGGCGACCATCAAGGCCGGACTCACGGAAAGCGAGGGGAACTGATGCGCATTGTCACCGACGAGACGTACATCGAGCGCCGCAAGAAGGCCGGCGAGATCCTCACCCTGGGGGGCATGGGCGTGCTCATCTCCACGCTCGTCATCTATACCATCAAGCCCGAGTGGGCGCTCTTCACCCTCTTTCTGATGGTGATCGGCTTCTTCGGCTCGCTGATCGGCAGCTACTTCATCCAGCGCTTTGCGGGTCCGCACGGTCATCACGAGGTCGTGCCCAAGGCGCTGAAAGGCTTTGGGGACGACTACGTCCTCTTTATGTACACCCTGCCGGTCCCGTTCGCGCTGCTGGAGCCCGGCGGCGTGACCGTCTTCCTGGTCAAGGCGCAGGGCGGCACCATCACCTACGAGGACGGCAAGTGGCAGCACCAGCAGAAGATGAGGTTGCTCCGCCAATTCGCCGGGGAAGAGGCGTTAGGGCGGCCCGAACGCCAGCTGCAGCCGCTGGTGGAGGATATGGAGACGTACCTCAACGAGCGCCTGCCCGCGGACGTCGACGTGCCCGTGCGGGGGATCGTAATCTTCATCAACCCGGAGGTGCAGGTGGACGTCGACGACGCCCCGGTCACCGCGCTGCGCGACGCCGAGCTCAAGGCGTGGCTGCGCAACTCGGGACGCCGGTCGCGCCTGCCCGCCGAGACCCGGCAAGCTGTAGCCGAGGCGTTGGGCGTTGGGGAGAGCTAAGGGAGAATCAACGGATCGAACGGATTCAACTGATTTTTCTCGATTTATCGTCGACCTGACGAACAGACCACCTGACTGGCATGCAGGGAGGGACGCACTTTCGAAGTGCGTCCCTCCTCGTTGTGAATCTGCAAGTACCTTTACTTCCGCGGCGAGAGCACGTGGATGGCCTGGCCCAGGAAGAGCTCGGCGACCTCACCCTCGGTCTCGGCGAGCGTGGGGTGCGCGTGGATGGTCAGCGCCAGATCCTCGGCGACGGCGCCCATCTCAATCGCCAGCACGCCCTCAGCGATCATCTCGCCCGCGTGCCGGCCCACGATACCGAAGCCCAACACCGTCTCCGTCTCGGCATCGACGATGATCTTGGTCATGCCCTCGGGCGCGTCCATGGAGAGCGCGCGCCCCGACGCCCGCCACGGAAAGCGGGAGACCTTGATGGGACGCTCCTGCTCGCGGGCGTCCTGCTCGGTCAGCCCGGCCCAGGCCAGCTGCGGATCGGTGTAGACGACGGCGGGGATGGCCCGAGGGTCGAAGGCGTCGGGGTTGCCGGCGATGACCTCGGCGGCGACCTTGCCCTCGCGCATGGCTTTGTGCGCCAGCATCATCCCCCCGACCACGTCGCCGATAGCGTAGATATTCGGATCGCCGGTCTTCTGCTGTTCGTCGACCCGGATAAAGCCCTGATCGTCCACCTCGACCTGGGTATTCTCCAGGCCCAGGTCCTCGGAGTTGGGCCGGCGCCCCACGGCGATCAGCACGCGATCGAAGCGCTGCTCGGGCTCGTCGACGTCGCCCTCCAGCACCACGTCGACGCCGTTCTCGTCCTCGGTGAGCTCGGTCACCTTGGTGTTGGGGTACGTGGCGGCGAAGGTCGACTCAATGCGGCGGATCAAGGGCTTCGCCAGATCGGCGTCAGCGGTGGGGATGAGGCGGTCCAACATCTCCACCACGGTCACGGCGCTGCCCAGCGCCGCGTAGACAGAGCCGAGCTCCAAGCCGACGTAGCCGGCTCCGACCACCAACAGACGCTCGGAAACGTCGAGCAAATTCAGCGCCGCGGTGGAGTCCATAATGCGACCGTTCTCCTTGAACTCCACACCCGGCAACGCGATGGGCCGCGAGCCGGTGGCGATGATGGCGTGCTTGAATTTGAGATGCGAGACCTCCCCACCGTGCAACCGCAGCGTGTCCGAGCTCTCGAACTCCGCTCGCGCGTTGAGCACCTGCACACCGCGCTGTTTCGCCAGTGACTTCAGTCCGCGGGTCAACTTCTGGACCACCGAGTCCTTGAACTCGCGCACGCCGCCGACGTCGATGGCGGGCTCTCCAAACTCCAGTCCCAGGCGCGCGGCGTGACGGGCATCGTAGAGCAGCTCACTGACGTGCAGCAGCGTCTTCGACGGGATACAGCCGCGCTTCAGACAGACGCCGCCCAGGCGCTCCTCTTTGTCGACCAGCGTGACGTCCAGGCCGAGGTCGGCGGCCCGGAACGCGGCGGCGTATCCGCCCGGCCCCCCACCGATGACGGCAACCTCGGCTTCTTGCGTGAATTCACCCATGACCATAATTCAAGCTCCTCTCGGTACTATCTCGTGTCTCTATAGCGCGTTTTCGCCGTAATCTGTTCAAGTCCGTCATCGCGTGGCAGGTAAGCGCCTTCGTTATCCGCTATACTTCCTCACGTTTAGTCGAGAAGTTGAACGGCGTGTATAAAGGACAGAATCCCACAAACCCCGTGATGGCAAAGACCACGGCGAAGATACCCAGGATGATAGCGGCTGTCCCGGAAATCTGATTTGTCAAGTAAAGTACAAGGACGACGACTGCCAGGGCAATGCGCACAACACGATCTATGGTTCCCATGTTCTTTTTCACGATGACCTCCTCGTCATAGCAAACAAGCTCTGAATACCTTAATTGCCCGACTCCAGATGCTCGGGTTTGACCTCAGGATCGAAGTCCAGGGAGACGGAATTGATGCAGTAACGCAAGCCGGTGGGCTCCGGGCCGTCGCTAAAGACGTGTCCCAGATGCGCGCCGCAGCGGCTACAGGTCACCTCGGTGCGGACCATGAAGTGACTCGTGTCGGTATCTTCCTCGACGTTCTCCGCGTCGACTGGCGCGTAGAAGCTGGGCCAGCCGCTGCCGGAATGGTACTTGGTCTCCGATGTGAAAAGCGGCTGTCCGCAGGCCGCACAGCGGTAGACACCTTCTTCGTCAAGGTCGTAGTACTCGCCCGTGAAGGCCCGCTCGGTGCCCTTCTGACGCATCACCCGGTACTCTTCCTCCGTCAGCTCCTCGCGCCATTCTTCTTCGGTTTTCTCGATTTTCTCTACCATATACAGCTCCTTCCTGGGTGCCAACGTTCAAACGTTTGAACGTTGGCACGCTACTAGCACGGTACAGGTCTCACTTCCTGCTCGGACAAGGTCAGCGAACGACGCGCCGTTCCAGCCGGGACAGCGCGTCCGTCGAAAGGCCCAGCATCGCGCGCTCTTCCGCAAACTGCTCGACGGATCCATGCCCGCCCAGGTACCCGTTGACCCGGGCCGCAGCCGTCGAAGCTACGAACTCCTCGAACTCCGGATAGCTCTCCCGAAACTCCTGCATCAGCCAGGGCGTCTGCTGCAACCGATACTTCTGATGGTACTCCTCGGCCGGGTAGAAGCGCTCGGCTGGCAGGATCTCGGTACGAACCTCCTGACCATACTGCTCCGCCTGGCGCCGACTCGTCTCTTCGGCCAACGCCTTCTGCTCCGGCGTGTGGTAGAAGACCGCGGTCTTGTACTGCTGCGAATAGGCCCGCGCCGTCGGGTTGTGTCCCGCCCAGAAGACGTCCAGCAGTTCCGCGTAGCTGATCTCCGCGGGATCGTAGTCCAGCGTCAGCGTCTCCGTATGATCCCCCAGGTTGTGGTAAGTCGGATTCTCCTTGGTCCCGCCGGTGTAACCCACCCGCGTCCGGACCACGCCGGGCAGGACCCCGAAGCGTGACTCCACGCCCCAGAAGCAGCCCATCGCAAACGTTGCGCTCGCCGTATCCTGCGGCACGTTCTCGTCCATCATTGGGATTTCTCGTTCACTCAACGTCTCACTCCTTTGCGATGCATGCTCGTTTACCGGCAACACTTGACAGCCGATCAACGCCAGCATCGCCAATCCACCCAAGAAAAAAGACCTCCAAAGCCCAGACCTACTTCGCACAGGGTACCTCTCTGTCTTTCAAGTTTTCCAACAATATAGTGGACCTTGGAGGTCCTCCCAACAAACCTTTAAAGCGCAAACTCACAGACCCAGCAACAACTTCTCGGGATCTTTCAGCTGATCGATGACGGCGTTCATAAACCGCTGCGCTTCAGCGCCGTCGTTGACCCGATGATCGAAGGTCAGGATGACCGGCAGCATCAGCCGGGGCACAAACTCATAGCGTTCATCCAGCGGCGCGTCCGGATCGACGTCCTCCCGCTCTTGGGCGACGGGCTTGATCCGCGCCTGGGCCAACCCCAGGATCGCGACCTCGGGGAAGTTGATGATCGGCGCAAAGCCGGTACCGCCCAGGGGCCCGATGTTGGTGATCGTCATGATACCACCCTGCAACTCCTCAAGATCGGCGTTGCCCGCCCGGGTGCGCTCGACCAGCTCGCTCAACTCGACGGCGAGATCAACGATGCTCTTGCGGTCAACGTCGCGTATCACCGGCACGATCAGCCCGCGATCCGTATCCACGGCCACGCCGAGGTGATAGTACTGCTTCAGAACGATCTCGCCGCTTTCGGCGTCCAGGCTGGCGTTGAACCGAGGATAACGCTTGAGCGCGTTGACGAGGGCCTTGAGCACGAAGACGGTCAGCGTCAGATCGCCGCCGCGCTCCGCGACGGTCGGTCTGTAGCGCTTGCGCAGCGCCTCCAGCGCCGTGATGTCGACCTCGTCCCGCGTCGTGACGTGCGGAATCTGTGACCAGGAACGGGCCATCTGCTCGGCCGTCGCCCGGCGTACCGAGCGCAAAGGCTCGCGTTCCACCTCGCCCCACTTCTCAAAGTCGGGTAGTTTGGGCGCCTCGCCGACCGATACACCGGCAGCGCGCAAGGGCCGCTTCTCTCGCTCTTCCTCCGGCGCCGCTTCCTTACCTTCTTCGGCGAAGGAGCGCACGTCGTCCTTCGTGACCCGTCCACCGGGACCGCTCGGGGGGACGGCGTGTAGCTCGACGCCCAGCTCCCGCGCCAGTCGCCGCGTCGACGGGGCCGCAGGGACGGGCCGCTCGCCGCGCTGGGGTTCGCCCCGCTCTGGCGCCTCGGCTGCCTCGGCCTCGGCTTCAGCCGCTTCTTCTGCGGCCTCTTGTTCTTCAGCCTCCTCGGCTTCCTCAGCTTCAGCTGCGGCCTCTTCCTCTACCTCGCCTTCGCCAAAGACCACCAACACGTCGCCCACGTGCACAACGTCCCCAACCTCCACGCGGACATCGGAGACCACGTCGGTAAAGGGCGACGGAATCTCCACCGCTGCCTTATCCGTCTCCACCTCCAGAATCACGTCGTCCTCCTCAACTTCCTGGCCCGGCTCGACGTGCACGGCGAAAACCTCAGCTTCGTGAATGCCCTCTCCCAGATCCGGGAGTGTAAATTTCTCAGCCATACTCACTTCCTTTCTAGCGTTTGCATGAAACCGCGCTACGGACTGCCAAGATCGTACGACCGGGGATCAGGATGGGACCGCGAGCGTCTCACGGGCCGCGCGTAGAATGCGGTCAGCGTCCGGTAGATAGGCTTTCTCCCGCGCAAAAAGCGGGAAGATAACGTCGTAACCGGCTACCCGTTTGATCGGCGCCTCCAGATACCAGAACGACTTCTCGTTGAGCCGGGCCACCACCTCCGCACCGGGTCCGTAGGTCCGCTTGGCCTCGTGGACCACGACGACGCGCCCGGTCTTGCGCGCCGACTCGGTGAACTTGGCGTCATCCAGCGGAGAGATGGTCAACAGATCGATTACTTCAGCCTCGACGTCGTCCTCCTTGGCCAGACGCTCCGCCGCTTCCAGCGTCGGTCGCGTCATGGCACCGTAGGCGATGAGCGTGATATCCGCGCCTTCGCGGGCCACCTGCGACTCGCCGATCGTCATAACCTCCTCGTCCTCGGGCACCTCCTCGCGGAACGCACGGTAGATCGACTTGGGCTCCAGGAAGACCACGGGGTCGGGCTCACGCATAGCCGCCACGAGCAGCGCGCGGGCATTCCGCGGCCCCGAGGGAGTCACAACTTTTAGCCCCGGCGTATGGCCGTAGTAGGCCTCAGGGCTCTCGGAGTGGTGCTCCAAGGCCCGGACGCCACCGGCAAAGGGTGTCCGCAATACCATGGGCACGTTGAAGCGTCCCTGAGAGCGCTTGCGCATCCGGGCTGCGTGAGACTCCAACTGGTGGAAGCCCTCATAGGTGAATCCAGAGAACTGGATCTCGGCCACCGGACGTAGTCCGTAGACTCCCAGCCCAATAGCCATGCCAATAATGGCCGATTCCGCCAGCGGCGTGTCGAGCACGCGCTCTTCACCGTAGAGATCCAGCAGCTCGTCGGTCACCCGAAAGACGCCACCATCGACGCCGACGTCCTCACCCAGAACAATAACGTCAGAATTCTTCTCCATCTCCTGACGTAGCGCCAGGTTTAGTGCTTGCACCATCGTCATCTTAGCCATCGTCACGCCTCCTCTCCGGCCTCAAGTTCCCGGGCCAACGCCGCTTTCTGCTCCTGCAGGTAGGGCGGTAGATCCGCGTAGACGTGTTCGAACATATCCAGAGGATCCACTGGACCGCTCATCTTCTCCTCGGCCTCCTCGATCGCTTCGCGGATCTCCGCGTCGATCTCCTCTTCCAGGGATTCAACCTCGTCCTCCTCAAGCACACCCTTATCGAGCAGGTAGATCCGGAAGCGCCTCAACGGATCGCGCGCCTCCCACTTCTCGACCTCCTCGTCGGTGCGGTAGCGGGTAGGATCGTCGGCGGTGGTGTGCACCGAGAGGCGATAGGTCACCGCCTCGATCAACGTCGGGCCGTCACCGGCGCGAGCGCGCTCGGCGGCCTCTTGGGTCGCCAAGTACATCGCCAACACGTCGTTGCCGTCCACCTGGATGCCGGGGAAGCCGTAGGCCAGCGCCTTCTGGGCCAGCGTTTGGGAATTGGTCTGCTGCGAGCGCGGCACCGAGATCGCCCACTGGTTGTTCTGATTGAGGAAGATTACCGGCAGTTTAAAGACCCCGGCGAAGTTCAGTCCCTCGTGAAAGTCGCCCTCGGACGTCGCGCCGTCCCCGAAGTAGGTGATCGCCACGTCGTCCTTACCCTGATACTTGATCCCGTAACCGACGCCGGCGGCGTGCACGATGTGCGTCCCCACGGGGACCGAGGTCGGCAGATTCCTTACCCCTTCGGGAATATAGCCGCCCTCGCTGTAGCCACCGTAGTAGAGCAAAACGTCCACCATGGAGCGCCCCCGCCACAACTCCGCCGCCGTCTCACGGAACGCCGGGATCATCCAGTCCGACTCCCGCAACGCCGCGACGGGGCCGACGTTGGCCGCTTCCTGGCCTTTGATGGGAGGAAAGGTTCCGATCCGTCCCTGACGCTGCATCTTGAGCATCCGTTCGTCAAAACGACGACCCAGCAACATAGCGCGGTACATCTTGTGCAGCAGCTCAGGGGAAAGATCGGGCTCCAGATCCGCGTCGAGGTTGCCGTCTTGATCGAGAATCTGCAGATACTCCACCCGATATTCGAGCGCAATCTCTTTTCTCGGCATGCGTACCTCCTCAAAACAGCACCGACCCACCATCTATGTCGGTGCATTGGGTAACTAATCATATATTATTCATAATAATATCTTATTTATAAGTATAGCACAGGAAGGGGGTTGACGTCAATTAGAAATTCATTAACATTTGGAAAAAATCACAATAGCGCTAAAGGCACCCTGTTGAGCTGACACGGCCCATTGAGCAAACTTACGTCAAGTCTATGAAAAGACACTGGGTAGCCCTAAATATGCGGATCACCAGGCTCATTACCATACACATATAGTGGGTGCACCCGGCACGGTATTAGTTTTGGCACGGAGGTCAAAAGGCTTGCTATATGCCTCACAGGATTGTAACCGTTCAGACCCAGGGAGCATGGGACACAGATTCACACGGATTCCCACAGATTGAGGCCATCCACGAGCCTTACTGGGCACTTGAGGGAAAAAATCTGTGCAATCTGTGTCGATCAGTGACCCATAGTTCAATCACCTGAACGTTTACAAAAAAACATCGCCCAGAGCGGATGGTACGTGTGGTACTCCGCGCCGGACGGTCGAGCCGGCCACATGCGGAAACTGACGACGTCGAGACGGTGACCGCGGAGCAGGTCTTTACCGCGCTGGACGCGGGTGACCCGCTGGCGCGAGAGATCGTCGAGGCGGCGGCGTACGCGCTGGGCATCGGTATCGTGGGACTGCTGCACGTCTTCAACCCCGAAAAGGTAGTCATCGGCGGCGGAGTCGCGGCACAGGGCGCGCGCTTCCTCGGTCCAGTGCGGTACACCGTGGCGCGACACAGCATGATGATGAACTTTGACGCCACGCCCATCGTGCGCGCCACGCTGGGGGATCAAGCCGGTGTGGTGGGCGCCGCCGCACTCTGCTGGACGGATTGAATAAGAAAAGGCCCCCTTCTCTGCGAAGGGGGCCTAACGTAACAAAGATCGGATGCAGCGGCTACTCGCCCCGCATCTCCTTGAGCCGCTTCTCCCATTTGCTGTAGAGGCGCTCGTAAACTTTCTCGCTGATCTCGCCGTTGACCATCCGCTGGTCCAGGCTGTCCAGCATCGCCTGCACCTCCTGCGGCGTGCTCGGCGCGGAGGGCGTATCGCCGCCCTCTGATTGCTGCTGGCCCCCACCCTGCGTCGCCTGGCCGAACATCTGGGCCATAGACGCGCCCAAACCAAAGCCGGCCCCGGCGCCGACGCCGGCGCTGGCCATGCCGCCGCCCTCGTTCTGCGCCGCGTCCCGGAGCGCCTGGGCTCCCTGGTACTGCATATAGGCGTTCATGTCGCCGATGGCACCCATGGCAGAGCGGGCGTCGATGGCCTTCTCCGTCTCCTCCGTCGGTGCGATGGATTCCACGTAGAAAGAGTTCAGCGAGATGCCGCGGGACGCGAACTCCTCGGCAGCCTTGGCGCGTACGCCGGAGGCGAGTTCTTCCACGAAGGCAGCCATCTGAATGACCGACTTGCCCATCTCCCCAACCAGGTCCATCATCTTGTTCATGATGATGCTGCGGAAGAAACCCTCAATGTCGCGGGTACCGTACAGTCCCTGCGTCCCCACGATCTTGTTGACGAAGAGCTGGGGATCGGTGATCTCGATGGTATACGTGCCGTAGCCGGTCACGCGCGCCATGCCGAGAACCGGGTCGGGAATAACGATGGGGCGGTTGGTGCCCCACTTCATATCGGTGAACTCGCGCAGCGATACGAAGTAGACCTCGGCCTTGAAGGGCGTCTGCCCGGAGAACGCCTTGCCGACCACGTCCACCAGCAGGGGAATATTGGCCGTGGTTATGGTGTGGCGTCCCGGGCCAAAGGTATCCAGCGCCTTTCCGTCGCGGAAGAAGACCGCGGCCTGGGACTCACGGACGATCAACTGACTGCCGATACGGAAGTCGCCGGATCCCCGCTCTGGAATTCGATGGACGAGTTCGCGGCGTCCTTCATCGGTATATTCAATTACATCTAGAATGCGTGCCACAATGAACCTCCCGTATGCTCACGGATAATTTTGGGCTAGAGACTGGTATCTGACTCAACGGCGTCGGTCCCGTTGATGACCTCTTGACGGCGATCGAAGGTGGTGTTGGCTTCCCGGGCCAAATCGCGGATCAACAGGATCTGCGATCGCACGTCTTCCCCTTCGATGGCCTCGCGCGCACGACTGATGGCGCTGGAGACGCGGTCGACGTAGTCCAGCAACATCGCATCGAACTGGTAAACGCGGTCCAAATCCTCTTCCTTGACGCGCACAGCGCTGAAGAGCCCACCGTAGCCGTAGCTGGCCGTACGCACCCGGTCGATGAACATCTGGACCTGCGTTGTGGCGCTGCCGACCTCGTCGAGTAGGTCGAATTTCCCGGCTCCGATCAGATCCTGCTGCAGCACGTCCAACTCACGTTTCACCGTTCGCATGCGGGAGACAATGGTCTCGCGCAGCAACTTATCGGCTTCCCGACGCAATTCCTTCTGTTTATATCCCTTATAACCCGGTACCACATTAGAGATACCGCGTTCCCACCCATGCATATTGTCCTTAATACGATCCAGAAGCGTCATCCTACCCCTCCTAGGGCGTTAGTGCATTCAGATACGATCTTCATCCCTACAACACACGCCGACATTGACGAACTACCTGTCATTGTAGCACAAAATTCAGCGCAAGAAAACAGGATTCACTACCTATCACTTTGGCGAATATCCGAGGTCACAGAGTGTCCTAGTGGGTGGGTTGACCCTGGAGTTCCCACTCAAGGCGACGTGCTGTTGACGCCGGGGCAGTGGGCACGGATTCGATCCCGGACGGGGGAGCCTTGAGGGCTCCGACTACAGACAAGCCGCTGCTCCACTGATAATATAAGAGTTGGCTGAGAGGCCTTGGAGAGCCTCGGAACCGCTTCGTTTGCCCCCCCACTCCTGGACTGGCGCCAGCCGTAACATAAGCGTATAATCGGACCCGTACGATTTCTCCGTCAGCTACGGGCCCGACTCTCCCCCCAGGTCTTTTCTCTCAAAGTCGGGCGACCGCCGCGCGGATCAAACCAAAGGAGGCACCATGACGCAGAGATTCGGAGCACCCGTCAGGTTCGGCTTACTGGGTCTGCTCATCGCCCTCTCGCTCTTGATCATTGGGTGCAACCGGCAGGTCACCATGCCGGCGCAAAGGCCAACCTCGACCGTATCCAATCTGCCAGAATCGACCACGATCCCCACCGCCACCGCACCCCCGGCGTCGGCGGTTACCGAAACGCCGACCTACACCACGGTGACGGTCTCGTCCACGCGCTCCCCCTTGACCGTAGAGGAATACGTCATCATCTCAACCACGGCAACGACCTGGAGTAAAGATGCGATGTACGATCTAGTCGGGGCATATGAGGAGCGGGGATGGATGGCCTGTCCGCCGGAAGACCTGGCGCCGATCTTCGACCGGCGCCGCCCGTGGCGAGTGCAGGCCGCACGGGAACGAATAACGGAGACCAACCGGGGACTGGCGCCTCACGGGTACCGGCTGGTGGAGCAGGACGAGCGGAGCTCCTGTTTTCCGCCGGATCCGCGGTTCTCTTACG
>CAZCPK010000063.1:0-13091 GCA_964500755.1 uncultured Anaerolineales bacterium | reverse complement strand
TTAACCCAAGACGCTTATTTTGTGAATTTTTCTCAATACCTTTTTAATATTTACCTTGGTGTTCTCTGTGTCTCAGTGGTTCAGATGCTTTTTTCAGCGGAGTCAAACTTAACCAACCGGGAAAATGACCCTTCTCCCTTTTTTGCATTGTAATAGGAAAACGCGTGGCAAACGTTGCCTTTGCATCCGGCGAAATCCCAAAGAACCAAGGGTCTTACGCAAGAGATCGGGACAGTAAAAAGCGGGACGCAGCAAGCTGCGTCCCGCCACTTAACGTCTTCTTCTAAATCAAGCTCGTCGCAGACGACGCGCGAAGACGATAACCGTCACCAGAAGCCCGGCGACGAGCACAAGAAGGTACTCTCCCAACCCGGTATCTGGCGCACGATCCACGTCCGTGGAAGGCGTAGGAGTGAACCGCGGCGTGCGCGTGGGCGTCGGCGTGCGCCGTTGGCTCGCCGGCGTCGCGGTAGGTTGCGCCTGCGCCACCTCATCCCCGTCCTCTGCCTCACCATTCTCCACGACCTCGCCGTTCTCGTCTTCCGTTGGCGCCTCCTCCCCGTCTCCTTCTGCTGGCACCGGCGTAGGCGTGTTTGTAGGTTTGATCACCTCCGTCGGCGTGAGGGTAGGCTCTGGCGTGTCGGTCGCCGTGGGTTCTTCGGTTTCGGCCGGCGGTGGGGTCTCCGTCGGCTCACCATTTATGGACTGTTCGACAATAGCGGTATTGGTTAAAAAAATCGCCTGAGCCTCCTGCGCGGCACCGTTTCCCCCTGGCCCACGGAAGATCATAAAGAGCACTAAGCCGATGGCAATGAGAAGAATAGCACCCAGTCCGGCTGTAGCGATCCAAAAAATCCTGTTTGATGACTCCTCCGGCGCTCCCTCCAACTCATCTTCGGGAGCCTCCATAGATACATCATCCCCAAACATATCTCGCAGATCGTCTGACATGGGCCAAGCTCCTTTTTCGATGAACGAAACTCACTGGATTCAAACCATTTTTTTAACTATAGCACAAAAAGATTAAGCTAGCAAGGACAGCATACTTGGTGATCGCCCACATCTCACCGCAGAGTCCACGGAGAGCACGGGGAGAAATTGGGCCCTTTCTCTGCGTACTCAGCACTCTCTATGGTAAAAAAAACGCGGGATGCCGTGAACGACGGCCGACTCCGGGGTAATCATCCGCATCATAGCTCACCGTCCCAGCAATCTAACCCTAGAAAATCCGCTCCAGGTTAGGAAACGGAACAAAGGCCGTCTCTCCCTCGAATTCAACGTAGGCCCCGGGGACACGCGCCCCGGTTTCCAAATCTGTCATGGTTGCCGGCAAGTCGGTGACGACGCCGATCATGCCCAGATAGGGCGGACGGAGCGCCCGCACCTTGCTCCCGATCTCCAGAGAGGTCTCGGGGTCGGCGATTTCGCCGGCCTCGGCGGGCATGGGAATAGCAATGTAGGGACGTACGAGCGTCCAATGCGTCTCCAACTGCCCGCTAACAGCCGCTTCCCGCCCATCCAGGGATTTCAGCAGCTTAAAAGCTGCCGCAGACATCGGGATCTTGCCGACCCCTTCGGTAGCCACAACGGGGAAGTCCAGGCTGCGCAAACGCGGCAGTAAGTCGGCGGGTACTCCACCGACCACAATGCCACGCACCTGCAAATCCACGGCCTGATCGATGACCGCATCATCGAGAGAGGCGCCGCCGACGACGATCGCGCCCTGCACCGAGGCATCGAGTCGACGAGGGCGCAGCGGATGGTGCGCTGCCCGCACAATCAACTTCAGTACACCGTAGGCTTCCTGACCATTGCCCCAGGCAGACTGTAGAAAGGCCCCCTGAGTGGAGATAACCGCCCCCCTACCCGGCTCTACACCGATCACGGTACCGGGCACCAACGCTTTGAGCTGGATCACGGTGGGGGGCGCCTCTATCAGCATCCGTCCGCGACCATAACCGGTGACCACCCCCGCAAAAGGCGTACGGATCACTCGCCCCCCCAGACCACCACGCGTGGCCAACACCTGTCCCTCTTCGACCTCGTCACCGATCTCAACGCGCAACGTTTTATCTGTCCGTCGGGGCGGAAGGCTGAGCAGTCGGGCGACGTTGATAATCGTAAATTCGGGTTGCTCCACGGATTCAGCCACGACCTGATGGGGCTCAACCTGAATTCCCGACTCGACCAACACCTCGCCCAATTGCGGCAGGCGCCGTACAACCTCGATCTTTGTCAGAGGATTCACCACGCTGTACGACAGGTACATGCTAGCCTCCCACGTCCCAGACCCAGTGACGCAACCGTTGCCGTCGCCGCTCTTCATCCTCTGGCAAGCGCAAGGGGCGCCCACGTGCGTCAACCACAAGCCCCACCAACCCACCAATGGCCCGGATCTTGCCACCGCGCCCGGCGCCACCCAGCCCAACGTCAAAACGGCGCGCGGGGCGAATCTCGATGGTGGCGCTCTGCCCCGGCAGCAAGGGCCAGACCTCAAGATCGCCATAATGTGCTTCCACAGCCAGTTCGCCGCCGTCGTCATAATTGATCTTCATGCTCAAGACCGTCTCGTTTGACCGGCCATTGCCGACCGGCGAGATTACCGTCCCCAAGGAGACCAGGGTCCCTGTCTCCAACGCCGATGCTGCAGCCAGTGGTTTGATCGCCGCGACGGCGCCCAACGCCGGGGCCGCCCGGTTGACGTCGAGCAACATCGTTGAAATACCGGCCGGTTGCACGCCGTCCAACACGGCCAGCAGCGCCTGTCCGGGGCGCGGCATGTGCACAATCCCACCACCGGAGATAAGGATGGGATCCAAATAAGGCATCACACGCTCGCTCGCTCGCGGGACGTTCTCCAGGTTCCAGGCCGGACGTGCGATATGCAACGCTTCCCGCAACATCTCCCGCACCACAGCCTGCTCCAACCAGAGATCCGTCATAGTCTGGGGGATGGTGCCCGGTCGCAGTTCCCGGTTGTGCAGGAAGGCGAGAACGCGTTCCTCCTCGACCTCCTCGGGCAACCAGCGCTGGATACTGGCGACGCCGCGCTTTTGAACTCGCGCCAGGGGACCGTAGGCAATCCCATGCCCCCCGTGGACTGAAGGATAGAGGCGTCCATCGAAACAGGTCGCGACGGTGATGCTGGCCGCCCCTAGATCAATACCCAATACCCCGCGATCGGGGTTTTCCTCACGGTGCCATAAGAATTCTACAACCCGTCCAAAGGCCGTCGACGTAGGCAGAATGGGCAGATTGCTCCACGCTTGCAAAGTCTCGATCCCCGGCGTGTGCTGGAGCCGTTCCGTCACGAAGAGATCCTCGATGACCTCCTGGGCAGGTCCCAGGTGCTCCGTGTCAATCGAGGGACGCACGTTCGCTACCATCTCCATCTGTGCCAGCTCGCCCAGCAGCTTGGTGATGCGCGAACGGAGTTTGACGTTGCCAGCATAGATCAGGTAGGGGCGCCGCCCTTCGTCCAACATGGACATGCCCAGGGCAATGGCGTCGGCCAGTTCCATAATGGGGCGACTGGCGCCTCCATCCACGCCCCCCACCAGCAGCACGCCGTCCGGCGCCAGATCACGCACTGTGCGGGCCCAGGCCTCCTCGGGAGAGTGCAAGCTGCCTTCGCGCGAGAGCATCGCGTCGACGATGGTGTAGGTGCTGGCGGCGGCCCGCCGGGCGCTCTCCAGGCTCATCTCCTGGACCAGCCCGGCAAGCACCAGATGCAGCGGCTTGGCCGCGCTCAGGATGGCAGCGAAAGCGTCGACACCTGCGAGGCCCGCCCGGGGGACGATCAATCGCCCATCCCGGTAAAGCATCCGCCCGGTGATCTTCTCAAGCTCCTCCACGGCATGGACAACGCCGGCACTCACGTCCTCCCAGGGCCGGGTGATCGTGGTCGCCGTCTCAGCCTGCGCGATAAAACGATACCGAGACTCGACGCGCTCCAGCAAGAGCAATTTGGTGACGACGGTACCACAATCCGCAACGAGGATGGATTCGATAGTCTTTTCGTCGGCCATAGATCAGGCTCCAAAGAGTTCCGACAGCTCAAAGAACAACAGGTTCACCAAAGCCCACCAACGCTCAATGAGCAGAGTCAAGGCGGAACTGAGGATCCCCACAAAGACCACCGCCAAAGCGAGTGTACCGAAGCTCCGTCCCACCCGGCGAAGCCCCCGCTTAAGGACGCTCTCCGTCTCTCCGGTCGGGCGCGGAGAAAAGGCAAAGAGAGCCAGGCTGACCCCCAACAACATCAAGAGCCCCTCCAGGAGCGCCAGGCCCCCTTGTTCCAGCGTAACGGCGGCAGCGGTATCAAGCATCTGCGGCAGCAAAGTCCCGAAGAGCGCGCCAGAGAGGGCCACAGCCGCTCCCACACCGAAGATAAAAGCCATCGCCAGATTTCCCCAGGCCGCCAGGCGAGGAAACCCTTTGAGAAGCAACAACATGCCCAGAATCAACGGCGGAACCATAGCGAGGGGGAGCATTTGACCGCTCGTCCCCGCTATCACCCAATCGATCAAAAAATTGAGGGAGATCGCAAAGGCATATCCCGTTCCAATGCCCACCAGCAAGCCCAACGTCCAGCGATAGAGGGGGTTGTCCCCCAGAATAAAGCCCAAAAAGAGAAAAATCGTGATCACTGCGCCGAGCAGGAGCCCAATCGTGTTCAAGTCCAGTCCCATCCGCTAGACCTCCCTCTTGCGTCCGCCGGTGACCAGAGCGTACAGGCTGCCGACCAGGATGATCGCTGCGCCTCCCCACCGGGTCAACGTGAGCGCATTAGCGTACAACGTAGCTCCACTGGGATCTTCGACGCCCCGCAGCTGCCAATACGCCGCAGCGCCCACCACCCCCTCCATCCATCCCACCATACGCTGCCGGTTCAGATACGGCTTGATAAAGGGCGTTGAGGACGCGCTCGCCACAACCCCGATGGGCCAGCCGGCATCGCCCTGGGCAAAGTTCTGTTCCACCCACCAGCGCAGACGATCGCTGCGAGCGGAGAGGACCAGTAATAAGTCTACCGGTTCATCGAACGGGGCACTCCCCAGGAATTGAGCGACCCCACTTACGCCCCCTGGCAGATACCCTTGATTACGGATGTCGCGCGTATCCAGCGCCGTCGCCTCCTGCTCAGCCCAATCCAGGTGCTCCTGGATCATCGGCGCGCTCATGGGGAGGCTACCGACACCGATAATTCGCACCTCTTGCTCCAGAAGATGAGTCAGTACCGTCTCGGCGAGCGGGCGCATCTCCCCGGCTTCGGCGGGACCATACTCAAAGGCCACCACCACGGTATCTCCGGGTTCCAGCGACACAATCCGCTCCTGCAACGCCACGATCCCAGGATCGGGTTCCGGCGTTGTAATCAGGACGGGCGGCACCATCTGCCAGAACGAGGCCAGCGCAACAAGGCTGATCAGGATAAAGACCAGCACGCGGAGCAACGTCTCACTCCAGCGAGGACGTACCTGCTTCTGAGCCACGACGTGCTCCCCACCCCGGGGCTGCTCCAGAAGATGCTGCCATAGCTGCGCATCCTCGACGATACTCTCCGGGAATTCGTAGCGCGGGGTCGGCTCGAAGGCCGCCGGCACGTCGACCAACGTTCTGGCCTGGAGAATACCCTGTACGCCAGCCAACGGCCCCTCTTCTTCCGACACCTCCAGGGGGGGCAGCTCCAGTTCCATAGTAGTGGAAGCCAACGAACCGCCAGCTGCATCCTCACTGGGACGCAACGACTGAACCCAATCTGGGATCTCGGCCTGTTCTAACCCCTTCTCCGCGGCTCGGGCCAGTTCCTCATCGGAAAGGTCCGCCTGTCCGGGCAAAGGTCCGGTGCCGGGAGGACGCAAGTTTTGCAGCCAACCGGGCACATTGGCCTGCTCCAACGCTTCGGCGGGAGGGCTCTCCTCCGAGACCGCTGCTTGTCCACTGGGACCTAACTGCTGCAACCATTCGGGGATGTCCGTATCCGCCATTTCAGGTGGCAGCTCTTCCTCGCCAAAGGCCTCCTCTTCAGCGGGCGCACCAGCTTCCGGCGCCTCCTCAAGCAGCGGAGCCGCGGCGGGCTCTTCGACGTCAGGTGAAGGCGCCTCAGTCGGCGCAGCTGCTGCCGGCGCCCCGTCCCGCAACCAATCTGGCACTTCTCCCTCTTGGGGAGGGCTCACCGACTCCTCCAACGCTTTGCTCTCGGCAGGAGCAGGCTCCTCCGTGAGAGCGGGTTCTTTCTCCGAGGGAGATTCAACAAACGGGGGAGGCGTCTCCGCTCCCGCCCCAGGGGTGGACTCTAAGTCCGCCAACCAATCCGGCAATTCCTCTTCATCCTCCACGCCGGTTCCGACAGATGGCGTGACTCCCTCTCGGCTCGGCTCTGGTTCGACCGCTTGCGCTTCGTCAAGGCCGGCGAGCCAGTCCGGGAGCTCGTCAGGGGCGACCGTCTGGGCGTCCGTCTCCTCAACCTCGCTTGTGTCAGAGAAAGGTGCGGGCGTCTCCGCTGCTGCGGGGGGTGGCTCTCGCTCCTCAACCTCTGGCGTGAGAGCATCAAACTCTGGTTCGGGTTCGGGTTCGGGTTCGGGCTCAGGCTCTGGTTCCGGGCTGGGTGTGGATGCGACTTCGCGCAGCCAATCAGGCAGCTCCTCGTCCTCGGACGATGCTTGAGGCTGCACCGAAACGTCCTCTTCCACAGGCGCAAGATCGCGCAACCAATCCGGCGCTTCTTCCGCAGACGCCGCAGTGGGCGCCGCCTCTGTCTGGGAGAGCTCAGAAAGCCAGGCGGGCACCTCACCTTCTGCGGCAGGTTCAGGGCCCAATTCCTCCTCGGTCATCTCGGGCGAAGCGGTCTCCCGCCCTGAAACAGAGGCCGGTTGCGCAGGTAAAGGCGCCGCTTTCTCCGACGGCTTCGCCTCCTCAGACGTCAAGTCGGGACCGGTGAGCCAGTCGGGCAATTCCGCCGGCGCCGGACTCTCGTCATCCTCAAGGGAATTTTCGGCAGGCGTCATCTCGTCGGACGCTTGCTCTTCGGACGCGCCCTCTTCCAGGAATTCTTGCAGCCAGTCGGGCACATTCTCGTCTTTTTCGCCCGCCATAGCACCTCCTCTTTGAGACCGGGTGGGTAAGGAAATCGCTTGAACGCGAGAACTCGTGTCGGTTTTTGTCTCCTCGCTCGCTTTCTCCTCCGGCGGCACAACGCCTTCGGCCGGCACCAGCCGCGCATGGCAACGATCGCAGAAAACGTTGCCTACGGCATTGGCCGTACCGCACATGGGACAGCGAATGCGCGTGGCCTGCAACGGTGCACCGCACTCATTGCAGAAACGACTGCCGTCCTTGTTCAATGTACCACATCTAGGGCAACGAATCATTGGATCCCGGCCTACTCATCGACATAGGGGCGGGTCATGAAAAGCGCCCGTAGGCCCGTCAATACCGTCCCTAGCGCCACCCCCATCACCAGACCACGCAACCCGGCGGTCGCCAGGATACGCTCCATCCAGCCAACGACCTCCCGGAGCGGCCCAATGTACGGCAACGTGCGTATCAATAACAAAACAACGAACAGCACAAATAACAGGCTCTCAACACGTCGTCGGCGTTTGAGCATACGCAAGGCTGCAATCACCAACGTCACGGCGGTCAGCGCCAGTAACGTCGATTCACCGGGAATAAGGACGTGGCGCAGGATAAATCGACCAAAGGTCGTCACACCCTCGCCCGACGTCCGCAGCTCCCATAAGACCAGAGCAGTGGTCGCCGGCGCAGCAAGGACGATCATAAGGCTTGGCACCCGACCCGGCCCCGAGTGTCGCAAACGGCGCAGGTTAGCGCGGAGCAAACTAAGAAAAGCCAGAAGAAAGGCGAAGGCCCCCAAGACCTGCACCCATCGCAGCATCAACAAGCGAATCTCGTAGAGCGGCGAAACTGGCCAGACGACGCCCACAAGCACGACCAGACTGACGACAACAGCAATGACTGTGGCAATTACCCGCCTGAGCATACGTTACCTCACCCTGAATCCCAGCACAGCCAACACCGCTAAGACGATCATCCCGCCCACGACCAACCAACGGAGCAGCGTTTCCACGCGCAGCGCAGACCAAAACGTCGTCCGCCCGGTGGCGACAGCGCCTCCAACGAAGAACTCCTCGCCCAAGAGCACCAAATCGTCAGGCAGCGCAGGGAACAGCGCGCTCATCCCTTCGACGGGCGTCGTCCCGCCCACCGTCGGCACGCTCCGGCGCGTGGCCATATCGGTAAGAAACGTCACCTCTTGATCGAAGCCGCCCAGGACCACGCTGCTACCCACGCCCTTTTCGTAGAGATACGTGCCGGCCATCGCCGCGTAGGTCACGGGCGAGGCCGCGACAAATTGAACGAGGGTCGGACGATAGCGCGACACGTTGCCCAGACGGGCATACGCCCGGCGCATCCAGTCGTCCGCCAAAACGTAGAGGGTGGGGTCGCCCGCGGTGATAATGGGGGGTGTATCGTAAGCTGCGGAGAGTTCTGTGAGCCCGGTCAGTCCTTCCAGCGCAGCGAGTGAGGTCATGGCCTGCTCACCCAAGAGCGAGCGACTGCCCAAGGTCACGTGGATAAACGTGCCCTCCTCGGCTGCGCGTCCCACCTGATCCGCCAAATCAGAAAAGACGGGGTAATGCTGTTGGAGAGGCGTATGGCCCCGTTGTCGAATCCCCGTGATCAATAACGCCACTGCAGCTACCAGGATGAAGAGCAAGCCCAGCACAAAGATGATATCCAAGCCCATCACGGCTGTGCACCTCCTTCTTCCTTCAACACGCGCCGGAGATCCTGCATGACCTGTGGGTTTTCCAGCGCTATAATCCAGGGATCTAGAGACTTAGATCCGACCAGGGGACTCGCCAGCCAGAGCAGTTGCACGCTCAACTCCTGCCAGGCCTGAAGCACCTCCAGGAGGGTAAGAACCAGACTGGTCAAACCACGGCGCTTCACGTCCTCGGCCCACTGCACATAGTTGCCGTCTAGAGAGGTATCCGCGCTCAAAAGTCCATCTCCCTCATCCGCTTCAGGGGATCAATGATAACAAGTTCAGTATAGCATGATTTAAAAGGGTGTAAAGCGAATGTGAGAACAACGTTAAATTTTGGGCGTTTATCGCTGGACGCTGGGAAAAATCGTTTATCAGAGGGAGCACGGATCGTAAAACGGGTGTTACGTTTGGGACAGGTCAGAAGTCCCAGACGTTAGAGTAACACATTCATCTGAGGACTGCGAGACCATCCCTTAAGTTTGACCGCCAAATCTCACCGGGTGATTTTCCATAAATCTACTGTCGTTCACGGCGTCCAACAATTTTCGTCACAGAGAGCGCTGAGCAGGCAGAGAAAGCGTCGGTTTTTCCTCTGGGCCCTCCGGGGGCTCTACGGTGGGATGTGGGGAATCGCCAAAATTTCAGGGATTGCCACAATACAGACCTCGGCTTATAATCAGGAAAAGTCGTCACAAGGAGGTATACATGCGACGTAGATATATCGGTTTGGGAATAGGGTTGCTATTGCTCGTGTTGATCGGATGTACAACTCCGGCGCCCAGGCAAGCTGCTGAACAGGCAACGGCAACCCCGGTCTCCCCCACATCTCCGGCGGACCAGGAGGCGCCAGCCCCAACCACTATCCCCCCGACCGCCACACCGGAGCCACACGCTGCGCAGGTCAACGGTGAGCCGATCACTATGGCGGAGTTTGAGCGCCAGATGGCTAACTACGAGGCGTCGATGAACGCCCTCGGCGAGGACCCCAACACGCCCGAGGGCCAACAGGCGTTGACCGAGGCCCGGAAGATGGTGCTCGATTGGATGATCCAGCAGAAGCTTCTCGCTCAGGACGGGGAGCGACGCGACATCTCCGTATCAGAGGCCGAGGTGGATCAGGTGATTCAGGACCTTATTGCGGACATTGGGGAGGAAACTTTTGAGGAACGTATTGCGGAGCAGGGGCTGACTCGGGAGACCGTCCGGGCCATGTTCAAGGAGCAGCTCCTGGCCTCCAAGGTGATGCAACAGGTCATCGACCAGGTCCCCACCCGCGCTACGCACGTCAACGCGCGCCACATTCTGGTACCCACCGAGGAAGAGGCGCAGCGCCTGCTGCGACAGATCCAGGCTGGCGCGGACTTCGCGGAGCTGGCCCAGACTCACTCCCAGGACGCATTCACCCGGGAGCAAGGCGGCGACCTGGGATATTTCCCGCGCGGCATCCTCACCTCCCAGGCGGTTGAGGACGCGGCATTTGCCCTGCAACCCGGTCAGGTCAGTGACGTGGTCGAGAGCGAGCTGGGCTATCACATCGTACAAGTGGTGGATCGCGTCGACGACAAGGAAATCAGCCCCGAGAATCTACAGGAGTTACGCCGGAAAGCCGAACAAACCTATCTGAACAGATTACATGAAGAAGCGGATATCCAGCGCTTCGTCTCGTTCTCCAATGAAGAGGCGCCGGATTCCTGAGGAGATGGACGATGCAAGGGCGCACGCGCCTTTTTGATGCTTTGACCCTGCTCATGCTCGGGCTGACGTTACTCGTCATCGGGTATTATGCACTGGTGGCGGCACGCCCCCAAACGGCGCTAAATCCCTTCCCCCCGCCGACCTCGGTCTCGCTGCTGGCGCACCCCGAGCATTCGCCCACGCCGGGCCGGGGCACGTTGCCCCCTAGCTGGACGACCACCACGACCCCAACCGCGACACCGACGAACCCACCGACCTTCACTCCGACCCCCGCCCCGCCCACGAACACGCCCAGGCCCACGAACACGCCGCGTCCCACCGCCACACCAAGTCCAAGGGCGACCCAGTCCCCCTATCCTTTCACCTACGAGCTGACGTACGAGACGCCCTGGTACGGCTGCGACTGGGCCGGCGTCGCCGGGCTGGTGCATGATCTCGACGGCAAGCCGCTGACCGGCTACGCCGTGCGGGTCTGGGGCGGCGGCTTGGACCTGGCGCCCGTCTCCGGTGACGCTACCATGTACGGCGAGTCGGGCTGGGAGGCGTATCTCAACAACTATCCCATCACGGTCAGCGACGAGTACAAGGTGCAGCTGCACGATAATACTCCGCCCCACGCTCCCGTCTCCGAGATTATCACCCTGGACTACGTGGGCCTCTGCTCCAAATCGCTGGCTTTTATCGTCTTTACTCAAAATCACTGAGCGACCGGCACCCACGGAGGTCGTTTGCGGACGTGTCGTACACAGGATAAAAATTTTCTCAACGGATCAAACGGATTCAACCGATCCCTCTAATTTGTTCCCGCCGTTGACCGCTTGACCCCACGATAAGTGGACGATGATTTTATACGAGGAGGCAATGATGCACGCTGAACGGGTTCCAACGGGAGTCCCTGGGCTAGACGAGATGTTGCGGGGCGGGCTGCTCCCCGAAACCGTGGTGTTGTTACGCGGCGCGCCCGGCACCGGCAAAACCTCCCTCGCTTTCCAGTTTCTCATCGAAGGCGCAAAACAGGACGAACCAGGACTCTTCATCAGCTTCGAGGAATTCCCCGAGGCTCTCTACCGAGATGCGGCGTCCCTGGGATTGGACCTCAAAGCGCTGGAGCGTTCGGGCAAGTTACGCATCGTCTTCACGTCACCGGAGGTGCTGCTAGCCAGTCTGCAGCGACCGGAGAGCCCCACGTATCAGATGGTGATGCGCTCCGACATCCAACGCGCCGTCCTCGACAGCGCCACCCACTTCACCCGGCTGACCAGCGATCGCCAGGAGCTCCGCAAAATCTACACCACACTGGTCAACAGCCTGCGCCGCGACCGCATCACCTCCCTCCTGCTCAGTGAGGAACGGCGGGCGGACTACCGCCGCGCCGACCGGGGCGCGCTCTCCTTTCTCGTCGACGGGATCATCCTGATGCGCTACGTCGAGGTAGAAAGCGAGATTCAGCGCGCGCTGGTCGTGCTCAAGTTGCGCGGCAGCGACCACGATCATCAGATCCGACACTATAAGATCCGTGAGGGTGGCGTGAAAGTGGGCGATACCTTTAAAGGGCGTCAGGCCATCCTTAGCGGGATCTCTCACCGCGTCTGATGGGCACGCTCTACATCGTCGGGACGCCGATCGGCAATCTGGAGGACATAACGTTCCGCGCGGTGCGAATCCTGCGCGAGGTCTCGCTTATCGCCGCCGAGGATACGCGCAAGGCGCGCATCCTCCTCGACCACTACGAGATCCCCACCCCGGTGACGTCCTTCTTCGAGGGGAACGAGCGCCACAAGATCGAGAGCGTCTTGCGAGCGCTCGCTCAGGGTGACGTCGCCCTCATTTCTGAGGCGGGCATGCCCACGATCTCCGATCCCGGCTACCCGCTGGTGAAAGCCGCCGTGGAACAAGGCGTCCGCGTCGTGCCCATCCCCGGGCCGTCGGCGCATACCGCGGCGCTGGTCGCCTCCGGGCTACCGACCGATCAGTTCCTCTTTCTGGGCTTTCTACCGCGCAAGGCCAGCGATCGATCGACGCTGTTGGCGGAGGTCGCCCCGCTCTCCGCAACGCTCATCCTCTACGAGTCGCCCCGGCGCGTCGAGGAGACGCTCGAAAATTTGCGCCAGGCGCTGGGCGACCGGCCCGTGGCCCTCTGCCGCGAGCTGACCAAGCGGTATGAGGAAATCTGGCGCGGCACGCTCACGGATGCTCTACCTCATCTATCGGAGCATCCACCCCGCGGCGAGTTTACGCTGGTCGTCGGCGGGCGTCCCGCCGAGGAAGCGGTCTGGGCCGAGGCCCGCGTCCGCGCGGCGCTCCGGGACGCCCGCGACCAGGGGCTGTCCCATTCGCAGGCCGCTCGCGAGGTCGCCAAGCGCTCAGGCTGGGATCGCGGAGACGTTTACGACCTGGGGACGTAGAACAAGGGACGCCACCGAAGAACGTTGTTCAATAGGGCCAATATGTGCTTTCAGGAGGCGAATAAGGAGCGTTATTAATGAAGATCTTGCTGGCAGCGGATATGGAAGGGATCACCGGCGTGGTGCACTGGGACCACGTCTCGCCGGAGCACGCCGAGTATCAACGGTTCCGCAAACGGATGACCGCGGACGTC
>CAZCPK010000062.1:0-13106 GCA_964500755.1 uncultured Anaerolineales bacterium | reverse complement strand
ACGCAAGTAAGGAAAGTGTAAACTTAACCAACCGGGAAAATGAACCATCTCGGAGGCTTTACGTAAAATCGTTCATATGTTCGCGAAAGTGATAGGTAGCTAGGTCTTTGGTATAATAAAGGTTGTGAATACGATACCGGACGCTGTACAGACCAAATTGGACGCACTTCCGAAAGAGCCCGGCGTCTACCTGATGTACAATCGCAAGGGCCGGGTAATCTACGTCGGCAAGGCCATCAACCTCTTCAATCGGGTGCGCTCATATTTCCACGCGTCGGCCCAGACGCATCCCAAGACCCGCCGTCTCGTCGAGGAGATCGTCGATCTCGAATGGATTATCACCGAATCTGAAGTCGACGCGCTGATCCTGGAAGCGAATCTGATCAAGAAGCACCGCCCCCGCTACAACGTGCGTCTCAAGGACGACAAGCGTTATCCCTACCTCAAGATCACCAACGAGCCCTTTCCCAAGGTGCAGCTGACCCGGCGTATGGAGCGGGACGACGGACGTTATTTCGGGCCGTACACGTCCTCCGGCGCGCTGCGGGAAACGCTGGATCTATTACGGAGGCTCTTTCCCTATCGCACGTGCAACCGAGTGATCACAGGGAATGATCGGCGCGCCTGTCTCTACTACGATCTTGATCTCTGCCTGGCGCCCTGCATCGGAGCGGCGGATAAAGCCGACTACGACGCCATGATCGCCCAGTTGATTCGCTTTATGGAAGGGGAGACGGAGTCGGTGATGGAAGAGATGCGGGTAGATATCGAGCAGGCTGCGGCGGACCTCAAGTTTGAACGGGCGGCGCAGTTGCGCGACCGCTACGAGGCGCTGCGCCAGGTGATGAAGCGTCAGCGTATCATCACGACGGCAGCGACGAACCAGGACGTGATCGCCGTGGCACGCGACGACGGTAACGCCTGCGTCGAAATCTTCTTCGTGCGCAACGGCAAATTGCTGGGCCGCGAGTACTTCGTCATGGAGAACGCCGCCTACGCCGACGACGAGGAGATGATGACCTCGTTCCTGGAGCAGTTCTACACCGACGCGGCGCAGGTCCCTTCTGAGATTCTCCTGCCATCACGGATTGCGGAGGCCGCGGTGTTGCAGCAGTGGCTGCGCAACAAGCGCGGCGACGTGGTCTACCTCACCGTGCCGCGCGACGAGCCGGAGCAGGAGCTGCTCGACCTGGCCTGTAAGAACGCCACGGAGACGCTGCGGATGCTCAAGGCGCAATGGGCCGCCGACAAACACCGCAGCGAGGACGCGCTGGCGCAGCTGGAGGCCGACCTTGCCCTGCCCGCTCCGCCGGTCCGCATTGAGTGCTACGATATTTCCACGACCCAGGGCGTCGAGGTGGTGGGCAGCATGGTCGTCTTCGAGCACGGCGTGCCCAAGAAGAGCCACTACCGGCGCTTCAAGATCCGCACCGTGCGGGGTCAGGACGACTTCGCCAGCATGCAGGAGGTGCTCACCCGCCGTTTCGACCGCTGGCGACGGGTGACCAGCGGCGAGCTCAAGGGCGTGCGTGGTAATCAAGCCTGGGCCCTGCTCCCCGACCTGCTGCTCGTCGACGGGGGTAAGGGCCAGCTGGGGATGGCTGTGGAGGTGCTTGAGCAGTTCGATCTGCGTGACGCAGTGCCCGTGGCGGGCCTTGCCAAACGTGAGGAAGAGCTTTTCGTGCCTGAGCGTCCTGACGCCATCCGCCTCGATCCCGCGTCGCCGGGGTTGTTGCTGTTACGTCGCGTGCGTGACGAGGCGCACCGCTTCGCCATCACCTATCACCGCAAGCGCCGGCGCAAGCGTGGCCTGCGCTCCCAGCTCGACGACATCCCCGGTATCGGTCCGGTCAAGCGTAAAGCGCTCTTGACCCACTTCGGTTCCCTCAAGGCCATCCGTAAGGCCGACCGCGACGCGCTCAAGGAGGTAAAGGGCATCTCCGATGGCCTCGCCGCCGAGATCCGCCGCTTCTTTGAGGCACAGACAGAGGGAGAGACCAAGAAGACCAAGTCTGGGACCGACGTAGGCTAGTGCTACAGTCGAAACAAAAGATTCCAGGGACAGAACGTTTTAACCTTCACTGTCCCTGGAATCCCTGGTCTGAAGCTACTCCAGCGCGCGGTGCTCGATGGCTTCCTGCGCGTGCGCGATAAATTCCTCGATCGGCAGCGCGCCCAGGCGCTTCTCACTGCGCAGCCGGACGGCGACCGTCCCGGCCTCAACCTCTCGATCCCCGATGACGAGCATGTAGGGGATCTTCTGCAGCTGGGCCTCGCGGATCTTGGCGCCCATCCGGTTCGATGAGGCGTCGACCTCGGCGCGGATGTGCGCTTTGCGCAGCTGCACCTCGACCTCCTTGGCGTAGACGACGTGGCGGTCGGCGATGGGGATGAGCCGTGCCTGCACCGGCGCCAGCCAGACGGGGAAAGCGCCCGCGTAATGCTCTACCAGGATGCCGAAGAAGCGCTCGATGGAGCCGAGCAGCGCGCGGTGGACGACGTACGGACGGTGCTCGTGACCGTCCTCGCCCACGAAGGTCATGTCGAAGCGCTCCGGCAGGTTGAAGTCGAACTGGATCGTCGAGAGCTGCCACTCTCGGCCCAGCGCGTCGCGGATCTTGAGATCGATCTTGGGGCCGTAGAAGGCGCCGCCGCCCTCGTCCACCTCGTAGGCGATGCCCTCGGCCTCGATGGCGCGCTGGAGCGCATCTTGCGCCTGCACCCAGCGCTCTGGCTCGCCCACGGCCTTCTCCGGGCGTGTGGAGAGATAGGCCTCGATCTCCTCGAATCCGAAGGCGTGGAGCATCTCCAGCGAGAACTGCAACACGCGCAGAATCTCGTCCTCAATCTGCTCCGGCGTGCAGATGATGTGCGCGTCGTCCTGGGTGAAGCCGCGCACGCGCATCAGGCCGTGCAGCACGCCGCTCTTCTCGTAGCGGTAGACCGTGCCGAGCTCGGCCCAGCGGAGGGGCAGCTCCCGGTAGGAGCGCAGCGTGCTCTTGTAGATCATGATGTGGAAGGGGCAGTTCATGGGTTTGAGATAATAGTCCTGACCGTCCACGTCCATGGGCGCGTACATGCTCTCCTGGTAGAAATCCAGGTGTCCTGACTTCTCCCAGAGCGCTGCCTTCCCGATGTGGGGCGTGTAAGCGAAGTCGTAGCCGCCTTCCATGTGGCGGTCGCGCCAGAAGTCCTCGATGATCTTGCGCATCAGCGCGCCCTTAGGATGCCAGTAGGCCAGCCCTGGTCCCGCTTCCTCGTGGAAGGAGATCAGGTCCAGCTGCTTGATCAGCCGCCGGTGGTCGCGCTTCTCGACCTCTTCCAGCCAGTTAAGGTACTTGCGCAGCTGCTTGGGGCGCTCCCAGGCCGTGCCGTAGATGCGCTGCAGCATGGCGCGGTTCTCGTCACCGCGCCAGTAGGCGCCCGCCACGCTCATCAGCTTGACGGCCTGGGCGGGGATCTCGTCGGTGCTGTCGACGTGGGGCCCCCGGCAGAGGTCGACGAAGTCGCCGCTCCGATAGATGGAGAGCTGGGGCTCTTCCGTCTTCTCACCGTACTCGTCGGTGCCGCGCTCGAGGATGTCGTTGATCAGCTCGAGCTTGTAGGGCTGATCGGCGAAGATCTCCCGCGCCTCCTCCGGCGAGACCTCCTCGTATTGGAAGTCGTAGTGCGCCTGGAGCCGTTCCTTCATCCGTGCCTCAATCTTCTCCAGATCGTCCTCGGTCAGCGGGCGGGGCAGGTCGAAGTCGTAGTAGAAGCCGTGCTCCACCGGCGGCCCGATGGCGAACTTGGCGTCGGGAAACTCGTCGAGCACCGCGGCTGCCATGACGTGAGCCGCCGAGTGCCGCACCCGGTAAAGGTGGCTTTCTTCGTACTCCTTTGGTGGTCTCATCGATTCCATCTTTCATGCCTCCTTGATTTGGTCGTTTGGTCATTTGGTCACTTGGTCGGTTGGTCACTTGGTCGCTTGGCCTCATTGACCATCAGACCACCAAACTATATGACTAAGTGACCACCAGACGAAAACAACAAAAACTCCCCACGTCCTGGGACGTAGGGAGCTACGCGGTTCCACCCAAGTTCCGCTCGATGTGAGCGACACTCTGCAGCGATAACGGGCTGTGCCGGGTGTCTATACTCGTGAGCCTTTCCAGACACCGCTTGCGGGTGGTGTTCACCGGCTTCCTGTGGCGGAGGCTCTCAATCGGTGACCTCCGTTCCCTGTCACATTTCGCCGGATACTCGTCCCGCGCAACGCTTTAACGGATAGTATTTTGATTATAGTCGCTTGCCGTCGGGAAGTCAAGAAAATAGTCTGGTGGTCTGATGGTCAGTTGGTCCGTTCGTTGGGTCGTCAATAGATTGAAAAAATCTGCTCAATCTGCTGACCCAATTTTCTCCATAGACCCCACAGGCGTTTACTGACTTCTATTTTTCTGTGTAAATCTGTGAAATGCGTGGTTACAATCTCGGTGCAATCCGACGAAATCCAAAAGAACCAAAAAATCTGCTAAATCCGCTCAATCCGTTGAACCTCTCCTAGGTCTTGAGTTTGGGTTTGAAGGTCTTGTGCAGTTTCTGCAATTTCGGGGCGATGACGGCCCGGCAGTAGGGCTGACCGCGATGGTGAGCGTAGTAGTCCTGATGGTAGTCCTCGGCGGGGTAGAAGGTATCGAGCGGTTCTACCTGGGTGACGATGGGGCTTGACCAGCGCTCCGAAGCGCCCAGCTCCTCGATCATCGCCTCGGCGCCCTCGCGCTGTTTCTCGGTGTGCGTGAAGATCACCGACCGGTACTGCGTGCCGACGTCGGCGCCCTGCCGGTTGAGGGTGGTCGGATCGTGGATGGTGAAGAAGATCTCCAGGAGCTCGCGGTAGCTGATAGTCTCCGGGTCAAAGATGACCTGGACGACCTCGGCGTGGCCCGTCGCGCCGCTGCAGATCTGTTGGTAGGTCGGATTGGGCACGTCACCGCCGGCGTAGCCCGATACGACTTTTTCCACGCCTTCGACCTCGTCGTAGGCCGCCTCCAGGCACCAGAAGCAGCCGCCGCCCAGGGTGGCGATCTCTTTGCTCTGTGCTTCTTGCCGCATATCGTCTCTCCTTTACGAAGAGCCCCTGAAACCAGGGGCTCCCGCGCAATTTTTATGATGTACTTCTATTTTAATCGAGGGTGGCGCTTTTGTCCAGTCGCGTGTGGCTTTGGGCGTGGTGGCCCCGATCGCAAATGCGGCGACTACGTCTCCTGATCTGCTCCTGTCTCGCGCGTCCACGCCGGTGTTTTTCCGTGCAGGCGTTCCACGACGGCCTCGGCGAGGGTGACGTGTTCAACCAAGCGCTCCAGGCTGACGCGGTCAACGGTGTCGATGATCTCGTGCGTGATGTTGCCGCCCAGGAGCGAGCTGAAGGCCAGACTGGGCACGCCCCGCCAGGCGAAGGTGGAGTGGTTGCTCTCGGGCCACGGCTCGACCCAGGTGATCCCGGGATAGGCGTTGGTCAGGGCCGCGACGTCCTCCTGGAAGCGCGGCGCACAGCGGAAGGCGGTGATGCTGCCGGCGCTCAGCGCGTTCCCGACGGCGTCGAAGTTGAGCGCGGCGACGATCTTGAGGAATTGCGCTTCGCCAAGTCGGACGTACTCGTCGTCGCCTAGCGGCAGATATTCGTGCCCGCTGAACGCCACGATTTCCAGAGCTAGGTCTTGGTGCTCCAGCCTTTCCGCCAGCGCGAGGAGCACGGCGGTGCCGGTGGCGTTGTCGGTGGCGCCGGGCGTGCCGATCTTGGTATCGTAGTGGGCGCAGAGCACGACCTTGGGCCGGTCGGCGGCGCCGCGACGCCCGACGACGTTGCACGACCATCCGGCGCGGCGCTCGCTCTCAATCCGCAGGTGGACGCTGGCAGGGGTAGTCTGCAGCAGCGCCAGTCCCGCCTCCGCGCCGACGGTCGCCGAGGGGACATCGAACTCCGCGTCCTCGATAAGCCGTTCGAGGCTCTCCCGCCGCGTCTGGATGGTGAGCACCGCCGCGGGAGCCTTCTTCTCCAGCAGCCCGATGATGCGCTGATCCCGCTCACTGGCGAGGAACCAGGACTTCGGCGAGAGCGTCGCCCGCGTCAGCGCGCCGTAGAGCAGGGCGATACGTCCCGTCAGGTCCGCGGCCTCTAACTCGGCGACGGTGGCGACCGGGACCAGAGGGGCGGTGACGTCGCAGGCGGGCGAGAAGGCGTTGGCGACCGCGGTCAGCGGCTGTCCGTTCGCCGCCAGGTGCGTCTCGTGGGCCTGCCACGCGGGGCAGGTGTACTGCTGCCGCTCCACGTCCAGGCCGGCCTCCCGGAAGATAGTCTCGATGTACTCGGCGGCGGCGTGGTTCTCCTCGGAGCCGCTCGGTCGCGCGCCTAACTCGGCGCTGAGATAGGTGAGATGCTTCTGTGTGCCAGCTCGCATATCCATAACGAAATTTTCTCCTTTTTGTTTGATCTGAAAACCCTGCTGGATCCCCGCCTGGGAATCCATCTTTTATCATACAACCCTGGTGTATTAATGTAGGGTTTGACCATGGGGCGCAGGAGAAAGCCGGGAAGGCACGCTCGGGCCCAACATAGCGGGTATTTCCTGTTCTTTCAGGCGGATCATCCGTCCCAAGTACGATTCACGCATGACAAGCGGTTCATCCGGGGAAGCTTCCTGAGGGCTAGACCCTGGTGTACAAGTAAAGGGTTTTGGAGGGAATGCTCAGGCCGGGCGTTTGCGGATCATCGCCTCGAGTTGGGAGATCATCTCCTTGGCGCGCGCTTCCTGCTCGGTCAGGGTGGAGAGCCACTGATCGGCGGCGGAGCGGATCTCTTCGTGAGGTCGGGGGGTATCCAGTACCTCGCGGAGGTTGTCGTCGCCGGTGCGCTCCAGGTGCAGGATCATCCGCAGCATCACCATCATGCTGTAGCCAGCCCGCCGCAGCATGCGAATGACGCGCAGGCGCCCGATCTCCTCCGCGCCGTAAAGTCGATAGCCGTTATCTGGATCGCGGGGAACGTCGATAAGTCCGTTGCGCTCCCAGTTGCGCAGCTGATCCCGGGTGACGTTGAGGCGCTCGGCCACCTCGCCGATCCAGAGCTCTTCGTCGGTCGCGTCGGTGGCGACGCCCCGAGCCCAGCGCTCGAGCAGCTCCGCGGCGGCCTCGGCTTGCGCGCGTTCGGCCTGCACCCGCGCCAGGTGCTCATAGGCCCGCTCCAGCGCGCCGCCGAGATCGCCCGTGGCGGCCCGGCGCACCAGCTCGGCGGCGGATTCGCGGATCTTGGGACCGGGCCACCCGCCATGCAGCGCCGTGCGCGCCAAACGCATCTGGGCGAGATGTGTTGCTGTGAAGCGGCGGTAGCCGTTGTGCGGATCGCGCGGGATGGGCGGCAGGAAGCCCCACTCCTCGTACTTGCGAACGGTGTTGGGATGCACGCCCACCGCCCGGGCGATCTCGGAGGTGCTGAGATAGCAGGAATCCATGGCTACTTCATGCGTTAATACGTGTCAAGCGACGAACTTCTGGCGCAAAAACTCGACGACCTTGAAGTCGATGTAGTCGCCGGTGCCGTCCCAGCGCTCTTCCAGGTTCTCGGTGCTCACCAGGGTGATCAGCGCCTCGCGCGTCGCGGCGTCGAAGTGCCCCGAGACGGGACTCTCGTAGTGTCCGGTGCGCGTCAGGATCTCCTGCAGTTCCGCGGCGATATCCTCCAGCGGGATGAGATCCTCGGGATCGACCTCGCCGAAGAAGAGGTGGTGCATCTCAACGAGCTGCTTGAGCTTCTGGATGGGCGTGGGGTGATCGTCAACGCGCAGATCGAGGTAGCGGTCGTTGTTGCCGCCGTAGCCGCCGCCCTCGCGCACCACCAGCACGCCCGCGGCCTGCCGTCCCCGCCGGTCGCCGCCGACGGCCTGTCCCACCGCCAGCGCCTCGACCAGCCAATCGGCCAGCTCGCCGCCGCTGCCGCGCACCTCGGCGAAGCGTGCGGCCATGGCATCCACCGTCCCCGGCACCAGGATGTTGCCCTGACACGTGAAGCCGTCGCCCACGACGTGCCCGGCCCAGTCGAGACAGGACTCGCCGGTGTAGGCCGCCGCGTCGCCGTCCTTATCCACCAGGCCCACCTGCCGTTGAGCGCGCCCATCGTCCGCCGCGATCAACGCGTCCAGTGTCTCCTGGGCGGACTCTCCCGCCGCCATCAGATCCAGGCCACGCGGCCCGAAGGTCAGGTTGGCGTTGGCCTGCGTTGCGACGGCGCCCGCGTGGGCGCGCGCCCACGAGACGACGGCGGCGGCTGCCAGAAACTTCGATTGGACGGCGACACCCCACTCGCGGCGCTGAGGGTCATAGGCGACGATAGAAAACGTTGTGATGGGTTGCATGATGAGCTCCTTAAACTTGCGCTGTGGATGCATAGATTTCCTTGAAGTACGCGGTGCGCTTCATATCGACGATCTCCACGGTCAACTGGGGCGTTAGATGTGAGGTGGGAAGCGCAAGATGACGGCGCAGGCAGGCCAGGCTGCGCTCGCCCAGTTCTGCTTTAACAGCCCGAGGGTGGTCGAAGAGGCGGATCTCCAGGTGGACGAAGGCGTGCTGCGGGTCCCCGTCGCCGACGTGGTAGTGCGCCAGCGACACGGCGCGACTCTTGCAGTTATCCAGGTCGACGTCGGCAGTCTCCACCAGGATCTGATGCAGCGCTTCAAAGAGTGCAGTGTACCGGATGGCGTTGCCCAGATTGGCTGTGTGCTCTAACGTCAGATGGGGCATGGGATCCTCTCTTTTTTTATAATCAATCGTTCGTTTCCTCGACGGTATCGCTCACGGCGTCGTGGATGTTTTCAAGTATAGGACAACCTCCCCATTCGACCAGCCGGCGCTCATCTTGATCGCTTCCATCCATGCGGTGTGGGGTTAACGGTAAATGGATTAACGTTGTAACGTTTCAACGTTGCGTCCGCTTTCACCGAAGCCTTCTGCACCGATCTTGAAGCTCGACTGTTTTGTGATAGAGTAGAAGGGTATTGTAGATATAGAAATGAGACGTATGCCTTTTTTGATTGACGGTCATAATGTAATTGCCGCGCTGCCCGATATTGAGCTGGACGATCCCCACGATGAGGCCAAGTTGGTACTCAAGTTGCGCGCGTGGGCCGGGCGGGGTCGCCGCAAGGCCACGGTGGTCTTCGACGGCGGTGTGCCCGGCGGATACTCTCGACAGCTCTCCGGCGGTGGGTTGGAGGTGGTCTTTGCGTCGCGGCGGCACACCGACGCCGACAGCATCATCCGCGCGCGGTTGCGCCACCTCCGCGACGGTCCGAACTGGACCGTGGTCTCGTCGGATCACGAGGTCTTGAACGCCGCGCGCCGGGCCGGCGCCCGCACGTTGACGGCTCAGGCGTTCGTGCAGGAGCTGGCGCCCGCGCCGCGTCTCAATCTGGGGAAGCCCAAAGACGTCTCGCCGGACGAGGTCTCGCGGTGGCTGGAGATCTTCGGTTCCGCCGAGGACGTACTCGAGGCGCCTCCGGAGGAGCGCCCATCCGCTCGCAAGCGCCCACCGGCACGACCCTCTCGAACATCGTCGCACGGCGAGCGGCCCCTGGGAGAACAGGTGGGCTGGGAATCCACCGCCGAATCCCCCCCCGCTTCCACCGCTGACGACCGGCGCTCCCCAGGTGAGAAGCCGCGCGACGTCTCCGCCGCCGACGTCGAGGCGTGGTTGGAGGTCTTCGGGGACGGGGCGGCGGAGGCGCCGCCCCCGGAGCTGCCCAGCCGTAGCCGGCGACGAGAGCTGGCGGTCGACAAAGAGAACCCCGACGCGCTCTCGGCGGATGAGGTGGAGGACTGGCTTACGGTCTTCGAGCGCAAGGAGCGCCGGGAGCGGGAGGTCAGAGAAGAGCCGCCCCGGCGCGATGTGCCCCGGGTCGAACGCAGCAAGACCCTGAGCGAAAAGAAGGCGCAGCAAGCCGGCGGCTTTGAGGGTAAGGCCGAGGGATTGTCAAAAGAGGATCTGGAGATGTGGTACCGGCTCTTCGGTGAGGAGCCGGAGGATAACGAGTAGAGGTGGCGTTGAATTCCAAGCAGACGTATCTTGTACACTACGGTGAACTGGGACTGAAAGGGCAGAACCGCCCGATCTTTGAGAAGACGCTGATGCGCAACATCCACGCGGTGCTGCGCGATCTGGGCGAGGTTGAGCTGCGGCGCTTTCGCAGTTACATTCTGGTGGAGACGTCCGCGTCGGTCGCGCCCGACGTGATCGAACGCCGGCTGTCCGGCGTCGCCGGTATCGCCTACTTCGCGCCGGTAGCGGTGGTGCCGCAGGATATGGAGGCCATTGAGGAGACGGCGCTGCGGATGGCCCGGGAGGTCATCACGCCGGAGACGTCGTTTGAGGTCAACGCGCGGCGCAGCGATAAGCGCTTCCCGATCTATTCGCCGGAGGTCAACCGCCGGGTGGGGGCGTGTATCGTCGAGGCGACCGGCGCGCCGGTGGACCTGGAGACTCCTGACGTCACCGTCCACATCCAGATCTACCCCAAGGGCGTCTATATCTTCGCCCGCCGCATCGACGGTCCAGGCGGGCTGCCGGTGGGGACCGGGGGGCGCGTGATGGCGCTGCTCTCCGGCGGCATCGACTCGCCAGTAGCGGCGCACCTGATGTTACGCCGAGGCTGCGAGGTGACGTTTCTGCACTTCCACATGCTGCGCTCTACCGAGGACGTGCGCGAGTCCAAGGTGGTGCAGCTGGCGCGCGCGGTCATGGCGCCGCATCGCCTGCCGTCGGTCGTCTACATGGCGCCGGTCTTTCCCTACCAGATGTCCGTGCTGGAGCACGAGTCGCGCGTCGAGCTGGTGGTCTTCCGGCGCTTTATCCTGCGCGTCGCCGCCCACCTGGCGCGTGAGGAGGAGGGCGCGCTGGCCCTGGTCACCGGGGACAATCTAGGGCAGGTCGCTTCGCAGACGCTCAAGAACCTGCACGTCACCGCGCGGGCGGTCGAGATGCCGGTTTTGCGCCCGCTGGTGGCCTACGACAAACAAGACATCGTGGCGTTGGCTAAGGAGATCGGCACCTTCGAGCTCTCCATCCAGCCGTACAAGGATCCTTGTTCGCTCCAGGCCCGGCGTCCGGCGACCTGGGCGCGGATGGCTGAGGTGCTGGAGCTGGAGGCGGTGTTGGATATAGACACGATTATGTCCGAGACGTTGGCGGGCATCGAGAAGGTGCCCATCACCTGGAAGAGTTAACGGAGGACGCTGTGGATCTACGTACGTTTCTGGCGGCCCTGGAGGCTGATGGCGGCTTGACCCACGTGACGACGCCGACGGCGCCCCGGTTCGCGGTGGCGCGGTACGTCGCTGCTCACGACGGGGAGCCGACGCTCTTTGAGAATCTACCCGGCTATCCCGGCTGGCGGATGACCTCGGGGATCGTGGCGCAGCGGGCGCACTTCGCTCGCGCGCTGGACTGCGCGGTGCCGGAGCTGATCGGACGGATGGCTGCCGCCCTGGACGCGCCGCAAACGCCGCCCGTGGTCGAAACGGCGCCGTGCCAGGAGGTGGTCAAGGAGGACGTGGATCTCGCCCGCGTGCCGATCCCTCGCTACCATCCTCAGGACGGCGGCCCGTACATCACCGCCGGCGTCACCGTCGTCTCCGATCCCGACTGGGGGCGCAATCTCTCCTTTCATCGTATGCTGCTGCGCGACGCGCAGCACTTCACGGCGCGGATCGTCGAGAACCGGGGAACGCACACGGCCTGGCGTAAAGTAGCGGAAGGCCTGCCGCTCGCCGTCTGCATTGGACTCCCGCCGCACGTGCTGCTGGCGGCGGCGATGTCGCCGCCCAAGGACGTCGACGAGGCAGCGGTGGCCCAGGCCTTCGCGCCGACGCCGCTGGTCCGCGCGCGCACGGTCCCGCTCCACGTACCCGCCGACGCCGAGCTGGTGCTCGAGGGCGTGCTGACCCACGCGCTGGACGTCGAGGGGCCGTTCCCCGACCTCACCGGCACCATGGACGGCGTGCGACAGCAGCCGGTCTTCCGGGTGACCGCCGTCACCCACCGGCGCGAGCCCATCTTCCACGCGCTGCTGCCTGCCGGCCTGGAACATAAGAACTTGATGGGCATGCCGCGCGAGCCGACCATCTTCGCGGAGGTCAACCAGGTCGCCGACTGCACCGGCGTCTATATCACGCCCGGCGGCTGCTCGTGGCTGCACGCCGTGGTGCAGATCGACAAACGAGGCCCGGAAGACGCCCGGCGCGCCATCGAAGCGGCGTTTCGCGGACACAGCTCGCTCAAGCACGTCGTCGTCGTTGATACCGATGTCGACATCTACGCTCCTCACGACGTGGCCTGGGCGCTGGCGACGCGCGTCCAGGCGCGGCGCGATCTGGTCATCTTCCCCGAACAGCCCAGCTCCAGCCTGGACCCGTCGGCGCGCCAGGTGCCCGGCGAGAAGGCGCGAAGTGACAAAGTGGGCATTGATGCTACCATACCCTGGGGGGGGGAGCGCACCGGGTACATGCGGGTGACCTATTAGAACAAGTTATCAGTCTATCTACAGGAGGAACCATGAATACTTTTAACCGTGTCGTCATTGTAATCCTGTTACTGATCTCGATTCCCCTGTTCTCGGTCTTCTTTGTGATCCCTCACAACATACTCTACAACGTCGGTGGGTGGATGCGGAACCTGGGGACGCAGCTCTCCACGTGGACAGGATGGATCCGGCTGTTAGTGGGGATTGTCCTGGCCCTGATCTTCGACGTTGCGGCGGCCTTCCTCATCTATCTGGAGGTGCGTCGTCCACGGAAGCGCTTTATCCACGTGCAGCAGCGCAGCGGCGGTGAGGCGCGTCTGGCCGTCGAGAGCATCGTGCAGAAGATCAAATATCAGCTGGAGCCCATGCCCAACGTCATCAAGGTCGATCCCCAGGTGCAGGCCAAGGGCAATAAGGTCAACGCCAACGTGAAGGTCACCGTGGCGCCCGAGGGGAACGTCCCGGAGATGGCGGCCGAGCTGGTAGAAAACGTCAAACAGGTACTGACCACCGACCTGGGCCTCAACGTCGCCGGTGAACCCCAGGTGGAGATGACGG
>CAZCPK010000061.1:0-13109 GCA_964500755.1 uncultured Anaerolineales bacterium | reverse complement strand
GCGTGGCAAACGTTGCCTTTGCACCCGGCGAAATCCCAGAGAGCCAAGACAGTTTCCCCTGGATTCAGCAGGCCGCGACGGTGTCGGCGAAGGCCCGGTCCAGGCCGCCGCGCTCGTAGCCCAGCGCCTCCTGCGATGGCGTGGGATCCAGATAGGTCGTGCGCGTCTGCACCTCGACGAAGCGTACGGGATCCAGGCCAGCCTCGCGGCCCTGCAGGCGATGGGAGAGCTGCAACAGATGCGCCCCCGCCCGCACGACGAACTTGGGCAGGGTGACGATGCGCTTCTCCCGCCCGTCGGCGTGGGCCAGGCGCGTCAACATCTCGCGCCAGGTCAGGTTCTCGTCGCCGATGGTGTAGCGCTGCCCCCCCTCACCCTGCTCGACGGCCCCAGCGATGGCCTCGGCGACGTGTTCCACAGCGATGGCGTTGGTCCCCCCACCGGAATAGAACACCGGAAACGGCGAGCGTAGATAGTCGACAAGCGGCTTCCACAACGGCGTCCGCCCCGGCATGCTGCCGAAGATGTAACCCAACTCCAAGATCATCACGTCCAGCGCGTCGCCGCCGGCCTCGATGCACGCCGCCGCCTGCACGACGCGACTGCGGATGTAGGGGTGATGGCGCGCCAGCTCCAGCTCGGGCCACTCGCGGTTGAAATAGGCGAAGTAAGAGCCCAGAACGACGCCGCGCCGAACCCCGGATTCCCGCGCCAGGCGGATAACGCGAGAGGCTGAGGCGACGTTGCCCTCGTAGAAGACGGGATAGGCTGGCGCATCCGGCGTGACGCGATCGTCAACGCCCGCCGCATAAATGACGGCGTCGTGCCCCGTCAGCAGCTCCCGGGTCTCCTCGTCCGACAGCTCGTTGACGTTGGCAAAGTGTAACGTCACCTGGGGCGGCAACAGATCCTCTGCAGGCAATGGCGGCAGCGCCAAACTGGTCACGTCGTGTCCCCGGCGCAAGAACTCCAGCGTCGCATGATAGCCTAGAAATCCGGTCCCGCCCACAATCAATACGCGCATAGTGCTCCTCTCGAAAGTAAATCGAAGGCTAAAGGTCGAAGATCAAAAATCGCCAGAGTCGGACGTCAGTTTTATACACACCCTCATACCGGGACAGGTTGTCCTTTCCGCCAGGCCAGAAAATCGGCCACCGTCTGCCGCAGAGAACGCGGTCGGAAGTTCAACTCGCGCGTCGCCTTGACGTGACTGAAGTAGGCGTTGTCCTGCACGGTGCGCAGCGAATAGCGCGTGAACTTGGGCGTGATGCCCGTCCAGCGATAGAAGGGTTCGGCCATCCGGGCGATGCTCTGCGCAACCCTAAAGGGAATGACCGTGTGCGGCGAGTGAATGCCCACCAGCTCCTGCACAATGCGCCGCAGGCGTACCAACGCCACCAGCGCGCCGGAGAGGATGTAGATCTCTCCGGTACGGCCCCACGCCTGGGCAGCCAACAGGCCGTCGACGACGTCCCGCACGTCGACAAAATCGTACGCGCCGTTCACCAGCAGGTGCCAGCGCCGGCGCGCGAAGTCCAGGATCGTCTGCCCCATCTCCGACCCCAGATAGTCGTGCGGGCCGATAATTCCCGTGGGACAAAGCACCACAGCGTCGAGCCCCTGATGCACCGTCTGCAACACGGCCAGCGTCCCCTCGGCCTTGGTGCGATCATAGGAGCCGGGCGGACCCGCTAGCGCCAACGGCGTCCGCTCGTCGACCAGCTCTCCCTGCAGCAGGCGTTTGAACGCGTGGATGGAGCTGACGTGCACCATTCTATCAACGCCCGTCTCCAGGGCAAGCTGCGCGACGTTGCGCGTTCCCTCCACGTTGACCCGCTGCATCAACTCGCTCTCACCCGGCATGATGGAGACGACGCCCGCCAGATGATAGACCGTATCCACGCCAGCGAGCGCCCGTCGCAGCGACGCCGGGTCCAGCACGTTGCCCTCCACGCATTCGACGTCCAGGTCCAAGATAGAGAGACACGGATCGCCGGGCAGAGTCAGCGCCCGCACCGCTTCGCCGCGCTCCAGCAAGCGGCGTACCAGCACGTTCCCCACGTGTCCTGTACCACCGGTCACCAGAATCACCGTTCACCTCCGTTGCAATCCATCTAATAATACCCGTACGCTCTCCTCGGTGACCGTGCGCCAGTCGACGCCTGCGGGGTCGAGCAGACGCTGGAGGAAGAGGCCGCTCGCCATGGAGATCAGCGCCTGGGCCGCAGTCTCCGGTTCCACGGACGCCAGCGAGCCCTCAGCGACGCCCTCGCGTATCTGTGCCTCAAAAAAAGAGCGGAAGCGACGATAGGGAGCGCTGATAGCAGCGTGGATCTCCGGATCGCGGCTGGCCTGCGTCCAGAACTCCAGAAACATGGGGACGCGCCCGGACTCCACCGACAGCAGGTCCCCCACACGCCGCGCCATAATCAACAGACGCGCCGGCACCGAGTCGGCCACCGCAGCCACCTCACGTAGCGACTGCTCGACGTCGTCCAACCAGCTCTCCAGCAGCGCGCGGAAGAGATCCCGCTTGCTGTCGAAGTGATAGTAGAACGCGCCCTTGCTGACCCCGGCTGCTTCACAGATCCCCGCGACGCCGGTGCCGTCGTAGCCGTGCTGCGCAAATTGCGTCCAGGCTACGTCTAGCAACGTCTGGCGTGTCTCCTGGCTCCGTTGCTGCATCACAAACCCCCTCACAGAATAAAACCGACCGTTCGGTATGTTAAGTATACAAGAATACGGAGAGATGTCAATAAATCAGCAGATTGAGCGGATTAAGCAGATTACCGTACATCAACCCGGGTGGGCCGGCAACTCCGCACTGTTTTCTGAGGTAGGCCTCGCCGGTACGGGGAAATCGGCCTTCTTATAGGCGCGCATGGAGTCCGGCAATACCCGGATAAAATCGGGGGAGAGCCACAGCGGATAGCTGCGGATAAACCAACGGAAGGTATTGACGACCGATCCGCGCCAGAGTTCCTTCCAGCGGGCGGCGACTTTCTCGCGCGACGTCGGCGGTCGCGCTTCCGGCCCAAACAACAGCGGATAGCCCAACTCTTGTAGGAGGTCACCGGCCTGGCCCTCGACGAGTTCAATCTGGCGCTGCGTCAGTCGCTGCTTCCACCGCATGATCCGGCTGGGATCCGGGCGCTTGCCGATCAAGGTGTGTTGATTCTGCGTATACCCGGGCGCGCGAAAGCCCTTCGCCACCAGCACGTCGGGATGGTACGGGAGATCCAGCTGCATACAGAGGGAGGGCAGCGTTTCCTCCGGCGTACGGACGACGTCCTCATACCGCACGCGAATAATCCGACCTGGGAACGTCTCCTCCAGCGTTAAGCCATCCCGGACGATCTCCTTCCACCAGACGGCGGATTCTAGCGCCGAGTTCGGCCCCCAATCCAACGGCATGATGGAAGCCGCCACGGCTCTGCCGTCCCGCACGAGGTGAACGACCTTGGCATTGGGGAAAAAATCCAGGAGCACAGGGGCGTAGTTGATGTTCTCCGGCGTGTGGTCCACCCAGACGCTGCCCGGCACGTCGTAGACGCGGGCGTACTGCGCGACCAACCAATCCATGAATGCCACATAGGAATGCCGGGGCGCGGCCGCGAAATCGACGTCGAGCTCCCAGATCTTGAAGCGCCAGTGGATCTTGATAAAGGAGATAGCGGCTTCAAGATCCAGCGTTCCATCCGCACGCCGGCCCACCCGCAACCCACTGGTCTTGAAGTGCGATTCCGGCGTGCAGACACAGTCAGGATGCGAGCCCAGCATTGAGCCCAGCAAGGTCGTCCCGCTCCGTCCACAACCACCGATAAAGATTTGTCGTTGGATCTGTCGTGACATCACAAACTAACCCCGCTACACATAACAACTGACCTTCTTTCCCGTTCCCAAACCGACACAGACACAGAAGAAATCATACCTGGGAATTGCGCAGGCGCAAATAGCACCGGGCTCCCGAGGTTTCTCGGAAGCCCGGTGTACGTTACTTTCAATCGTCCCCAGCCGTGCTCAGGCTGCGATTTCCCCCGCAGACTCCTCCTCCACGGGGACGAAGACCAGACGGTCGTCGCGGGCCTCGACGCGCACGGTTGCGCCTTCCTCAAAGCGCCCTTCCAGGACGGCCATGGCCAGCGGATCCTGCACCTCGCGCTGGATGGCCCGCTTGAGCGGTCGCGCGCCGTAGACCGGATCGTAGCCGACCTCGGCCAGGTACCACTTTGCCTCGTCAGTCACCTCGATCTCGAGCTGCCGCTCGGCCAACAGCTCCCGCAGACGCCGCAGCTGAATGTCGACGATCTTGACCAAGTCTTCCTTCGTCAGGCTGCGGAAGAGGATGACGTCGTCGACGCGATTGAGGAACTCGGGGCGGAACGTCCGGTCGAGCTCGGCCATCACGCGGTCCCGGGCCTCCTCCACGCCCTGCTCCTTGATCCACCGGCTGCCGACGTTGCTGGTCATGATGACGATGGTGTTGGTGAAGTCCACGGTGCGACCATGACCGTCGGTAAGCCGACCGTCGTCGAGCAGCTGTAGCAGTGCGTTGAAGACCTCGGGATGCGCCTTCTCGATCTCGTCGAGCAGCACGACGCTGTAGGGTCGCCGCCGGACAGCCTCGGTCAGATGACCGCCTTCCTCATAGCCGACGTACCCGGGCGGCGCACCGATCAGCCGCGAGACGGTGTGTTTCTCCTGGTACTCGCTCATGTCGACGCGGACCATGGCCTCCTCGGTGTCGAAGAGGAACTCGGCCAACGCCCGGCCCAGCTCCGTCTTGCCCACGCCGGTCGGTCCCAGGAAGAGGAACGATCCGATAGGCCGGTTGGGGTCCTGCAACCCCGCTCGCGAGCGTCGGACGGCGTTGGCGACGGCGCCGACGGCCTCGTCCTGACCGACGACGCGCTTATGCAGCTCCGCTTCCATGCGCAGCAGCTTGGCCCGCTCGCCCTCCATCAGGCGCGAGACCGGGATGCCGGTCCAGCCGGAGACGACCTCGGCGATCTCCGCAGGGCTGACCTCGAGACGCAGCAGCGGGTTCTCGCCCTGGATACGCTCCAGGTCCGCCTGCGCCTCTTCTAATTTGCGCTCCAACTCGCGCATCTGACCGTAGCGCAGCCGCGCGGCTTTCTCCAGGTCGGCGTCCCGCTCGGCGTGCTCGATCTGCACGTGCAGCTCTTCCATCTGCTGCTGCAATCGCTGGATCTGCTGAATCGCCTCTTTTTCCTGCTCCCAGCGCGAGCGCAGGCCGCGGCTCTCCTCCTGCAGGTCGGCCAGCTCCTGCTCCAACTTCTCCAGGCGCTGACGGCTGGCCGGGTCCTTCTCCTGCTTGAGCGCCTCACGCTCGATCTCCAGCTGCATAATGCGGCGGTCGATCTCATCGAGCTCCGCCGGCTTGGAGTCAATCTCCAGCCGCAGCCGGGCCGCCGCCTCGTCGATGAGGTCGATGGCCTTGTCGGGCAGGTGGCGTTCGGCGATATAACGGTGACTGAGCGTCGCCGCCGCAATCAGCGCCGGGTCCTGGATGCGCACGCCGTGATGCGCCTCGTAGCGCTCCTTGAGGCCGCGCAGGATGCTGATGGTATCGGCGACCGACGGCTCGTCGACGTAGACGGGCTGGAAGCGTCGCTCCAGCGCTGCGTCTTTCTCAATGTACCGACGGTATTCGTCGAGCGTCGTCGCGCCGATGGCGTGCAGCTCGCCGCGCGCCAGCATGGGCTTGAGAATGTTCCCCGCGTCCATGGCACCTTCGGCCTTGCCCGTCCCCACGACGGTGTGCAGCTCGTCAATGAAGAGCAGAATCTGCCCCTCGGAGCGCCCGATCTCGTTGAGCACGGCCTTGAGCCGCTCCTCGAACTCGCCGCGATACTTGGCGCCCGCCAGCAGCGCGCCCATGTCGAGCTGGAAGATCTTCTTGTCCTTCAGCCCCTCGGGGACGTCGCCGCGCATGACCCGCTGCGCTAATCCCTCGACGATGGCGGTCTTACCGACACCGGCGTCGCCCACGAGCACCGGGTTGTTCTTGGTGCGCCGCGAGAGAATCTGCATCACGCGGCGGATCTCCTCGTCGCGTCCGATGACGGGATCCAGATTACCCTGCTCCGCCAGCTGCGTCAGGTCGCGACCGTACCGCTCGAGCGCGGCGTAGGTGCTCTCAGGCGTCTGCGAGGTGACGCGCTGTCCGCCCCGCAGCCCCGCCAGTACCCGCAGCACGGTCTTGCGGTCGAGGCCGTAGGTCGCCAGGAAGCGCGAGATCTCGCCCGCGCTGGAGTCCGCCATCGCCAGCAACATGTGCTCCGTGCTGACGTACTCGTCGCGCATGGCCTCGGCCTCGCGCTCGGCGGCGCGCATGATCTTGGCTAACGTCGGGGAGAGGTTGACCTGGGCCGCCGCGCCTCGGGCGCTGGGCCGTTTCGTCAGCGCCTGCTCCAGATCGGCTGCCATCCGCTGGGGATCCTCCCCCTGCCGGAGCACCACCTGGGGCACGACGCCGTCCTGTTGTTGCAACAAAGAAAGCAACAGGTGCTGGGGCGTGATCTCCGGATGACCGTACTCCGTCGCCATTCCCTGCGCCCGCAACAACGCCTGCTGCGCTTTTTCCGTATATCGATGTAAATCCACGAATAATCCCTCCTATATCCAAAATTCTAGCTATGATTGCGGTAGAGACCACAGTCATAAACAAATATGAACCTGAAAACCGGGGGCTCTGTCCAACCACAATAGCCCCCCTTTTCTCTCGTGAAAGACCTCAAATTACGAACCAGGTGCGACGCACCTTTGAATGTTTGAAAATGACCATTTTGTGCACGCCGTCATGGACTTTTAGCTAACATGATCGGGTAATCGCAGGTGCGTTGCACCTGATACCGTAACTTCACCGTAACTTCAATGAAAAACCTTTTTCACCAGAACTCCTTGTTAATTCTAAAGGAAAGGTATTAGAAAAGTGTTAACTTTTTATAAGAGATTGATCAGACTCAACGGAATTTCGAAGCGAGTCGCTGCACGAAAACGGCCTCGCTGGCTCATAACGCTCCCAGACGAGCGCAAGGCAAACAAAACCGCTTCGTCTGCCCGCCAACAACCCGGACTTGTTAAAGGCCAACAATGGATTACAATGAAAACCTGTGGCAACGCAGTCGATCATTTATCACCAGATCATTGAAGGAGACGATGAAAGGACCTAAATCCAAATTGCTCCGGTGGCTGCTGGCGGGCGCGGGCGTGCTCTCCGTGGCTTTAGGCGTGGCAGGGATCTTCCTGCCGCTACTGCCCACCACGCCGTTCCTGTTGCTGGCAGCGACCTGCTTTCTGCACAGTTCCGAGCGTCTCCATCACTGGCTGCTGCACCATAAATGGTGCGGACCTTATATCCGCAACTACCGGAAGTATAAGGCGTTGCCTGCCTCCGCCAAATTCTGGACGCTCTTTCTGCTCTGGGGCACCATGATATATGCGATACTCTTCGTCCTGGACTCGCTGGCGCTGCAGGTGCTACTGCTGTCGATCGCCGTTGGCGTCACCATTCACGTTCTGAAGTTGAAGACACTGACAGAGGAAATGCGCCTGGATAGGGCAGAGAGCCCGCTCACCACAAAAGATGCTAAACGTCGTACGTCAACAGGAAGACAAACCGACCCACGCTTCCCGTCTTCTCCTTTAGAGGAAGGAAGCCCGCGAAAGGAGCAAATATGCCCGGAAACCTGACCATCACCCCCGTCGAGACCCCGGCGGAACGAGAGGAATTTATCACCTTCCCATGGAAGGTCTATGCGGACGATCCCTACTGGGTTCCGCCCTTATTATCCGAGCGCAGGGCGTTCTTCGCTCCCGTCAACGGGCATCCCTTTCACCGGCACGCCGACGTGCGCTACTTCATGGCCTGGCGGGACGATCAACCCGTCGGGCGTATCGCGGCCTTTATCAACCACCGACACAACGAGTACTGGGACGAGGAGATCGGCTTCTTCGGCCACTTCGAGGTGCTGGAGGACGAGGAAGCCGCCGAGGCGCTGCTGACGCGCGCGGAGGCGTTCGTACGGGACGAAGGCATGCTGGTGATCCGCGGCCCCATGAACTTCTCGACCAACGAGGAGATCGGCCTGCTGGTGGACGGCTGGAACGGTCCGCCGGTGGTGATGATGACCTACAATCCGCGCTATTACGCGGACTTCATCGCGGGCGCCGGGTACAAGAAAACCATGGACGTACTGGCCTTCGCCACCGACCTGACGCAGTACGAGGCGGACGGCACCGGCATCAATCCCAAGCTGCTGCGGGTGGCGCAGAAGGTCAAGGAGCGCCACGACATCACCGTGCGCCCCGTCGACATGCGCCACTTTGACGAGGAGGCCGAGCGGATCAAGGAGGTCTATCACAACGCCTGGGCCAAGAACTGGGGCTTCGTTCCCCTGACAGAGGCCGAGCTGGATAACATGGCCCACGAGGTGCGCCAGTTTATGGACCCCAAGGTGACCTTTATCGCTGAAAAGGGCGAACGTCCCATCGGCTTCCTGCTACCCTTCCCTGATCTGTGTCAGCCGCTGCTCAAGGCCTACCCTCGGCCCGCCGTACCGGAGTGGTGGACGACGCTAAAGCTGCTCTACTGGTGGAAGCTACGCGGCTCGATCACGACGATCCGGGCGGCGCTGGGCGGCATCGTCGAGGAGTACCGGGGACGCGGCGTTGACGCCGTGCTCTTCCTGGAGACACTGCTCGCCGGCATCGAGCAAGGATACGAGCGCCTGGAGATGTCCTGGGTCCTGGAGACCAACGAGCCCATGCGCCAAACCGCGGCGATCTTCAATGGGAAGGAGTACCGCCGCTACCGTATCTACGAGAAGCCGGTTTCACGGCGAATTTCCTGATGTGAGGGCTCGTAAAAATATAACTTCCCGCCCAACTCTCACTGGGCTAAAGTCAGCTCTTCACGGCGCTGTCAGCAGCGCCATCCCCTGGGCCACCAACGCCGTCCGGTCGAGCCGGGAGACCCAGCCGTTGCGGGCGATGCGCAGAGTACTTGAAGCGCGATAGAAGCGCGCCCGCCGCCGCAGCGCGTCGATGTCCCAATCCTCGGGCAGCGCGTTGCCGTAGGTCTCGACCAGGTGCTCGACGAAGGGCTCCGCCTCGCCCACACTGCCGCCGTGCTGCTGGATGCTGTGCGTCACTTCCGCCATCAGCCGCCCCAGGTCGAAGGCGGGATCGGCGGTCTCCAGGCGCTCCCAGTCGATGACGACGACCGCCCCAGCCGGCGTGAAGACGAAGTTGGTCGTCGTCACGTCGCCGTGGGCCAGCGTGGGCGTAAAGTGCGCCATGGTCTCCTTCGCCGCCCAGCCCGCGATCAGCTGGCGCAGCCCGCGCGTGGTGACGGGATAATGCTCGAGCACCCCGTATTTGGCCAGCTGATGGGCGACCTTCTCCGCGTAAGCCACGGCGGACTCGAAATCGGGGCGCACGTCGGGCTGCACACCGTTGCGGTGGAGTGTGGCGAGAAAGCGCGCGGCGCCGGTCAGGCTGTCGGTGAGCGCGCCGGGTCGACTGCGCCGCACGGCGATGGTATCCTCCAACGTCAACCCATCGAGGTACTCCAGAAAGAGGATGCCGCGCCAGATCGCGAAGGGTTCCACGGCACGCATCCCCTCTTCCGCCAGGCCCAGCGCTCGCGCCCGCAGGATGCGGTCCCGCTCCCGGGCGGCGTGTCGCTCCGCCGCACCGCCGGCCTTGACCGTGTAGAACTTCGCGACGGCGCCCCACCCGCTCTCGCGCTCGCGGTAGATGTAAGCGGCCTGCGAGAGCCGCGCGACCTCCCAACGCTCTCCTGTCACCTCGGCGGGTAGCTGCTGTTCCAAAAGATAGATCGCCACCGGATCCTGGCGAGAGAGCGGCAGCCAGTTGCCACGCTGAATCTCAGGCACCTCGGCGGGTGGACTGAGCAGCGTCCGATCCTCTTCAAAGACTTCCGTCGTGATGCTCTGTTTGCTCATGCTCGCTCCGTCCTCTAGGGCATAGGAAAACACGGCGGGGAGCCCTGCCACCGCCGTGCATTTTGAAGACCGCGCCAAACTCAGTACTTGCGCGTGATATACCGGTAGGTCCCCGGCTGGCGCGCCATAATGATCTGCGACTCCTCGCGGCGCCGACGGACCAAGTCTAGGTCGAGGCGGACGACGGCGTAGCCGGCCGCAGGCTCCGTGATGACCTCGCCCTCCTCCGTCTCGCGCGTCTCGTCCTCGATCATCGCCAGGAGCTCACCGCCGGGCGCCAGCACCGCGCTCTGTCCCCCAAACGTGTAAGACGGCTCCTCGCCAAAGCGATTGGCCGCCGCGATAAAGACGTCGTTCTCGTAGGCGCGGGCCGTGAGCAGCGTGCGCCACATATCGACCTGCTTGCGCTCCCAGGCGGCGGGCATAAGGATGACCTCCGCGCCGCGCAGTACCAGGTTGCGGGCGACCTCAGGGAACGCCAGGTCCCAGCCCATCATCAAGCCCACCACACCGACCTCCGTCTCAAAGGGCTTGATGTCGTTTCCCGGCCGGAAGACCATGCGCTCGTCGGCCTGCAGGTGGACCTTGCGGTACTCGTGTTCGGGCTCACCGTCGGGTGCGATGGTGATGGCAGCGTTGTACAAGACGGTCTCTACGTCCCGCTTCATCGCCATACCGATCACCACGTGCACGCCAAAATCGTTGGCAACCTGGCCCACGATGTTGGTCACGGCGCCCGGGACCTTCTGCGCCATCTGAGCGAAACGCTGCCCGCCCTCGAAGCCCGTCACGGCCAACTCGGGAAAGACGATGAAGTCAACGGATTGGGTCGTGGCAATTGTCTGGACCGTCTCTGTAATGTAGGTCAGGTTCTCTTGCATCTTGCCCAGCTGGGGAGCCATCTGGACAACGGCGACTTTCAGTTCTTGCATAATCTCACACCTCGCTAACTACCGGCTTTGCAGATACAGAAAAGCCGAGGAAAATACAGGGAATAGAACGTGACGCTCGCCCCTACCGCAGATATTTGGGGCGCGACATGTACTCCAGAATCGAGCTCAGCTCCGCCGGCAGCGGTGAGCGGACATGTATCCATTCTTCCGTCTGAGGATGCGCGAACGAGAGCTGGGTCAAGTGGATAAACAGACGATCCATAAGCAGACGCTGCTGCCGCGAGCCGTACTTGATATCGCCCACCACGGGATAGCCGTACCAGGAGAGGTGCACGCGCATCTGGTGCATGCGGGAGGCATCGGGCTTCACCTCGAGCAGCGTGTAATCAATGCCCTCGGTGCTCTTGTAGTTACGCAGCGCCCGGTATTCTGTCTCGGCGGGCCGGCCCTCGCGCGCGACGGTCAGTCGACGGCGATCCCACTTGGCGTTGCCGAGTGGCGCGTTGATGACCGACGAACCTGTCAGGTGCCCCTCGACGAGCACGGTGTAGAGGTGCTCCACCCGCCCCCGCTTGACCTCGCGCTTCATGGTGCGATAGGTCTCGCGGTCCCGCGCGACCAGCATGGCGCCGGAGACATCGTCGCCAAGGCGCTGGAGAATGCCGGCGCGGTCGACGCCGCCGACGTGCGCCAGATCGGGGAAGCGCTCCGCCAGCTGCGCAGCCAACGTCTGCCCCTCCTGATCGTGGCGCCGGGCGTGGGTCGGCATATTGGCAGGCTTGTCGACGCCCAACAGGAGCTTATCCTCGTAGAGCACCGTCATCCCCACCGGCGGCGGCAACAGCTCCGGCTCCTCTTCCTGGGTTTCCGGCGCCTGCGCCTCGACGTGCTCACCCGGCTCAAGATACTGCCCCGGCTTCAACGCGGGCTGACCGTCGATCAGCACCGCGCCGGACTGTACGAGCTCCTCGATGTCCTGACGACTCAGATCGGGCCAGTGCCGGACGAGAAAGACGTCCAGGCGAACGCGCTTCTCCACAGTTTGCGGACCTAACTCACGCATGGAGCGCCTCCTCCTCTTCCACGATGACGGGGGACGCCTCGACCTCTTCTCTCTCTTGAGAGAGCACGCGCTCTTCCAGGAAAGCGGCGAGCAGCAGGAGCCCTACCCCGACGACAATCGCTGAATCGGCCAGGTTGAAGATCGGCCACTCCTGGAAGGGCCAGAAGTTGGCGTCGATAAAGTCGACCACCGCCCCACGGGCGAAACGATCGACCAGGTTACCGATGGCGCCGCCAATCTGCGCGCCCAGCGCGAGATGCATCAACCAGTGCTCCTCGTCCTCCATCTGAAGGTAGAAGATCAAGAGCCCGGCGATGATCACCGTGGAAAGCACTGTCAGCACGCCGCCCAATTGCGGGAGAAGACCAAAAGCTACCCCGGTATTTTCCACGGGGGTGAAGGAGAAGACCGGCTCCAGCCAGGCGACGGGTTGAACTGAAACGAACCGGGGGAACGTCCGCACCACCCAGAGCTTCGAGAGCTGATCGGCAAGCAGGACGACGCCCAGACTCATCCAGAAGAGGACTTTGCGAGTCCGCTGGGTCATCGTTTGCCTTCCAGGCGCTCGGCGCACTCCATGCAGTAGCGCGCCTGGGGGAAGACCTCCAAACGCGGAACATTGATGATGCCCCCGCAGGATTCACAGATCCCGTAGGTGCCATCCTCGAACTTCTCCAGGGCCCGCTGGATGTCGTCATAGGAGCGCTTCAACTGCACGCGCAGGCCAACGTTGCGTCCCTGTTCAAAGACGTCGCTGCCGGCGTCCGCCATGTGATTGCTGTAGCCCACGCCCTCCTCATCGACCTTGCTGGCCATGGTCTCGAGCTGATGCTTGAGTTTCCGCTCCTTGGTCTCCAATACTTCACGTAATTCGTCATACGACTTCGGCATACCTTATCCCCTATCGCCCCACGACCTACGGGTACCGCCTAGCTGTTGAAAATCCAATTCCAAACGCAGATCAGCGGGGCACTGAATTACCCTTGCGTAGCAAATTCTACTCTTTTCTCGAGAAAATTCAAGGGTAGCGATCACGGGGCAAACGAAGCGGTTCTAAGGGCTCGTAAAAGTATAACTTCCCGTGCAATTTCTGGGCAACACATGTAAAAAGGTGTTGGCTCTTATAGGTTCTTAGGTGAAGTATCCTGGACAGCTTGCAAG
>CAZCPK010000060.1:6033-13306 GCA_964500755.1 uncultured Anaerolineales bacterium | reverse complement strand
GAATGAGAATCTCCGGATCGGCTAAGATGGCGCGCGCGATGGCGATGAGCTGGCGCTGGCCCTGGCTCAGGTTGTGCCCGCGCTCGGTGAGTACGGTCTGGTAGCCCTGCGGCAACCGGTGGATAAAGGAATGGGCGTTGGCAATCTTCGCCGCTTCGATGACCTCCTCGTCGCTGGCCTCCAGGCACCCGTAACGGATGTTCTCCATGACGGTGGCGGCGAAGAGGAAGTTATCCTGCAGCACCAGGCCCAGCGTGCGGCGCAGATCCTGCTTCTTAACGTCGCGGATGTCTACGCCGTCGATGCGGATGGCGCCGCTGTCCACGTCGTAGAAGCGGGTGAGCAGGTTGATGATGGTGGTTTTGCCGGCGCCTGTCGGTCCGACCAGCGCGATCATCTCACCGGGATTATTGTACATGGTGATGTGCTTGAGCACGGGCACACCCGGCTCATAGCCGAAGCTGACGTCGTCGAACGTCACCTTGCCCTGGACGTGTTCCAGGGGCCGGGCGTCGGGCGCGTCGGTCAACTCGGGTAACTCGTCCAGGACTTCGAAGATGCGCTCCGCGCCCGCCAGCGCCGACTGGATCACGTTGAGCAGCTGGGCGATCTGGTTGAGCGGGCGGCTAAACTGGCGCGCGTAACTGACAAACGCGGCGATGGTCCCCACGGTGGCCCAACCCTGGACCGCCATCAGCCCACCGGCGCCCGCCACCAGCGCCAGACTGATGTTGTTGACCAGGTTCATCAGGGGACCCATGGCGCCGGCGAAGATCTCCGCGCGGGTCGCCGCCTGCTGAAGCTGGCGGTTGGCGCCGGCGAACTCCGCGATGGCTTCCTCCTCGCGCACGTAGGCTTTGACCACCCGCTGCCCCGTGATAGTCTCCTCGATGATGGCGTTAAGATCGCCCAGATATCTCTGCTGGACCCGGAAACCCGCCCGGGAGCGCTTGGCGATCTGCTTCGTCAAGACCGTCATCAACGGAATGACCAATAAGGTCACCACGGCGAGCGGGACGTTGACGACGAACATCATCACCGCAACGCCGACGATGCGCAAAGCGTTGGACATCACCTGTGTGGTGTTGGAGGTGAGGACGTTGCTCACGGTCTCCATGTCGTTGCTGAGGCGACTCATCAGGTCGCCGTGCGTGTGCTGATCGAAGTAGCGCAGCGACAGCGTCTGCAGCTTGGCGAAGAGGTCGGCACGCAGGTCACGCACCATGCGCTGAGCGACGCCAGCCATGATGATCTCGCGCACCCAGATCCCCAGCGAGAGCAGCACGTAGATGCCCAACATCAGCAGGGCGATACGCGCCAGACCCTGCAGATCGCCGGTGGCGATGAAGCGGTCGATGGCGACGCCCATGAGATACGGCCCACTGACGCCCAACACGGTGGTCAGGACGACGAGGACGAGAACGATCACCAGTGTCCAGCGCTGCCGTTCCAGGTAGGACCACAGGCGGAGCAGCGTCCCCCGCGCGTCCTCGGCTCGGGCGTCGTTGGGCCTCCCCGGGTGATGGTGACGCATCAAGTTCGGCCCTTTGCCGTTCCCGCTACCTTCTCTGCGTTTACTCATGGGAGACACCTCCGTTGCCCAACTGGGAATTATAGATTTCGCGGTAGATGGGACTGCTGGTCAGCAGTTCCTCGTGGGTTCCCTCGGCGGCAATCTCCCCATCGTCGAGGACGAGAATCTTGTCCGCGGTTAGCACGGTGCTAATCCGTTGGGCGATGGTGAAGCTGGTGCAGCCACGCAGCATCTCCTCCAGCGCGGCCTGGATCTTGGCCTCAGTCTCGACATCGACAGCGCTGGTGCTGTCGTCCAGTATCAACACCGCGGGCTGCAGGAGCAGGGCGCGTGCGATGGCGACGCGCTGCTTCTGCCCACCGGAGAGGTTGACGCCGCGCTGTCCCAGCACCGTGTCGTAGCCGTCGGAGAAGCTTATGATAAAATCGTGCGCCTGCGCCGCTTTGGCGGCCCGCACGACCGCCGCGTCACTGGCGTCCGGTCGACCGTAGCGGATGTTGTCGCGGATGGTGCCGCTGAAGAGCACCGTCTCCTGCAGCGCGACGCCGACGTTGCGCCGGAGCGCCGCTTTGTCCAGCGCCCGGACGTCGATGCCGTCCAAGGTCACCCGCCCGGCGGTCACGTCGTAGAAGCGGGGAATCAGGTGAACCAGGCTCGACTTACCCGCGCCCGTGGTCCCCAACAGGGCCACCGCCTGCCCGGGCTCGGCGACGAAGTCGAGCCCTTTTAGCACCGGATCGCCGCAGTTGCTATCGTAGCTGAAACAGACATCTTCGAAGGCCACGCGGCCCCGGAATGGATGCTCGCGCACGGCGTCGGGGCGGTTCTGCACCGACGGTTCGGTGTCCAACACGTCGGCGATGCGGCGGGCGGAGGCCTCGGCGCGGGAGACCTGCAGCACGATCATGCTGACCATAATCAGCGAGATCAGGGTACGCTGGAGGTAGTTGAGGAAGGAGATGATCTCCCCCACGGTCATCCCACCGACGCTCACCTGAACGCCGCCGAACCAGATCACCCCCACCAGCCCCAGGTTCATGGCGAGCAACGCCAGCGGCAGGGTCACGGCGACGACACGTGTCACGCGAATCGTCTGCGTCATCAACGCCTCGTTGGCAGCGCGAAAACGCTGCTTCTCGTGATCGCCGCGCACGAACGCTTTGACCACGCGCACGCCCGCCAGGTTCTCCTGCATGACGGTGTTGAGCGCGTCCAGCTTCTCCTGAACCACACTATACAGCGGGTAGGCCCGATTGATGATCAGGAGCAGGCCAATGAGAACAACAATCAGCAGGATCAACGGCAAGAAGACCAGCTGCGGAACCGTCACAACGATCATCACCAGACTGCCCAGCAGGAGCAGCGGCGCGCGAACCAGGATGCGCAGGAGCATGTAGAGCGCCAGCTGCACCTGAGTCACGTCGTTGGTCAGGTTGGTGACGAGTTGACCCGTGTCAAACAGGTCAATGTCGGCGAAAGAGAAGCTCTGCACCTTGCGAAAAAGCGCCCCCCGCAGGTCGGCGCCAAAGCCCTGGGAGGCTTTGACTGCAAACACGCCGTTGGTGATACCGCCCACGGCGCCGATCAACGCCAGACCGATCATCAGCAGGCCCGTGCGAATCACGATACCCAGGTCGAGCGTGGCGATGCCGACGTCAACGATGCGTTCGATAAGCATCGGCTGTAAAAGATCCATCGCCACCTCCAACATCATCAACAACGGCGCCAGGATCACAGACCCCCGATAGGGCTTTAAGAATTTGATGAGTCGTCGTACCGCTTCCATCGATAGTTATGTCCTCCAAAGTAGAATAGTGCTTGCCGTCAAGAATACAGAGGCAGGACGTGAAACGTCACGCTTCGTCGCCCGCCCGCGTGGCCTCCAGCAGATTGACACGGATCTTGCTGAGCAACTGCTCCAGCTGGGCCCGCTCCTCAGGCGTAAAGCCCGCGAAAGTCTCGGCGTCCACGGCCTGGAAGACCGCCTGCAACGCCGCATATACGGCTTCTCCGTCCGCGGTCAGATAGACACGGGAGACGCGTTGATCCTCCGGATCGTCGCGACGCTCCACGTACCCCGCCTTCTCCATGCGCTGGATCATCTTGGTAACAGTCGCGGGCGTCACGTGCATCCACGCCGCCAGGTCTGAGTGCGTGCGTCCATCTTCCTCCGTCAACGCCTCCAACACGGCGGGCTGTCCCCGGTAGAGACCGAGATCACGAAACTTCGCCCGGATGCGTCCATGATGCAGGTGACTTACCTGACCCAGCAGGTGATCCAACGACTTCGGTTCTGCCATGCGGTGCATAGAAACAGCCCCCTCCATAATTTATTTAGCCGTCTAATTATTAGCCGACTAAATAATACCATGGTACCATCTGGGCGTCAAGAAGAAAATAGGGTCAACTAGCAAAGCAAAGTCCGTCGATATCCAACAAAGTCCTAACGTTGCTAACGGAATACATCCGCTAGCCAAAAAGAGATCAAACGGCAAAGAAAACACCCGGCCTGTATACTAAAAACAAGAAGGTGATTCAATGAAATCCTCACCAAATGTGATACGTATTTAACTCGTCGCAGTATTTATCGTGAAGGATAATGGAGGTTACATGCATCCGAGATATCTGCTCTTAACGCTAGCCACGTGTGCGCTGATGCTCATCACCGCGGCCTGTGCTGATGAGACAACTGCAGTCCCCACCCCCACAGATGAGCCAACCAAGACGCCTTCCCCTCAACCCGTTTCGCTTGCCGGCCCCGACTGTCCCAAGACGTTCCGGGAGCAGGAACAGCAGCAGCTTACCCGAGAAACGGAGCTCACGGTCAACAGCACGCTCACGCTGACGCTCGGCTCGACACCTTCGATACCCTGCTCCTGGAAGTCGCCGGAGATCAATGATGACGCCATCGTGCGTCAGGTAGACCAGCAAAGCGAGTGGCCCGCGGAAGGCGCCACGCCCATGCCCGGCGCGCCCGGCACCGAGATCTGGGTCTTCGAGATGCTCCAGGCAGGGGAGAGCACAATATCTTGGGATTGCATGTGTCTCGGGGAACAGGGGGCCGAAGAGAAGTTGACCGGCACGTTTTCGCTGAACTTGACCGTGACCGAATGACATCAAAGTACCGCGCGACGGTAGGCCTGACGCTATGGAGCACACTGTTGTTGGGCCTGGCGCTAACCGCCTGCGGAGAGTCCCCGCCCGTCACCCCAACACCCTCTCCCACCCCGACTCAGCGCCCTTCGACCACGCCGACCGAGGCACCCACGTCGTCCCCTACCCTCACCACAACGCCCACGCCAGCGCCGAACGTCACCGTACTCTCACCCAATGGCGGGGAAACGTGGATCGAGGGAGAGACGTACCGCATTCAGTGGCGCTCCACCGGCGTGGAACGGGTCAATATCGCAGCAGCGACCGGCGGGAAGGATTTGGGACACATCGCCACGGAGATCGACGCCGAGGCGGGTGAATACGTCTGGACCGTCCCAGAGGGATTCGTCAGCGACTTTGGCCCCTCGGCGTCGAACGCGATGCGGATACGGATCTACGCAGCCCGCGACGCGACCGTCTACGACGAGAACGACGCGCCCTTCACCATTGCCTCACCCAATCACCCGTTACGTTTAATAATCCTTGATCTTCCCGTAGAGCGCCGCGCGATCCAGCGGTGCATCCAGGGGCCCCACGGTGCCCAGCGCCTTCTCCGCGACTTCCCGCCCGAAGAGCACACAGCGCTCCGGCGCGTTACCGTCGAGCAGGGCGACGAGGAAGCCCGCCCAGAAGGCGTCCCCGGCCCCGGTGGCGTCCGCGACCTCGACGTCGCGGGCGGGAATCCGGCGCACGTCGCTCCCCGAGGAGAGCAAAGTGCCCCGCGCGCCCATGGTGAGTACCACCAGCTCGGCGCCCAGGTCATGATACCGCTCAACGTAACCCTCCGGCGCGAGATCGGCCCCGAAGAGCCGCCGCGCGTCGTCCAGCGAGGGCTTCGACAGATCGGCGTACCGGAAGGCGTCTTCCAAGACGGTGCGGGCTTCCGCCCGCTCGGGCCAGATCGCGGGATCGTAGTTGGGATCAAGGGAAATCAATTTGCCGTGCTCACGCGCCAGCCGAAAGGCCTTGCAGACCGCGGAGCGCGCCGGCTTCCGGGAGAGCGCAAAGGTCGAAGCGTGCACCACCCGGGCCCGCCGGATGACGGCTGCGGTGACGTCGTCGGGATGCAGGCGATAATCCGCGCCGCGCAGCGCCACGGAGTCCGCCGTGCCGGCCGTGCGAGAGATCAGGATGACGGTGGTCGGTGCGGTGGCGTCCATCGTCACGTGGTCGGTCACGACGCCCACCTCGGTCAACGCCTGCCTGAGATAGCGACCCAGAGCGTCATCGCCGACCTTGGAGACGAGCGCCGGGGTTCCACCGAGCTTCGCCACGTAGCGGGCGATGTTGGCGGGAGAGCCGCCCTGGTAGCGCCGGAAGTTGGTCGCCTCCAGCAAAGAGTCCGTCTCCTCCACGGAGATGAAGTCGATAACGGTCTCGCCGATAGTGAGCAAATCCAGGTCGCCTTCAGGAATCTTCACCGCTGATCATCCTTCCCCGCGGAACTTCGTAGTATCTCCCGCAGCCGCGCGGCGACGTGCTCCGGCGTCTCCTGGCAGACGAACAACCCCAGATGTTCGTAGCCGCCAAACTCCTGCGTGTAGGGCAGGAATTCGAAGTAGAGGCCGGCCCCGGGCCCGTTGTGCGTGACGACGTTGTAGGCGACGTCACGCCCTAGCCGCGGCATGACCGCCCGCATCGCCCGAATGGCGTCCCCCCAGCCCGCTGCCACCGCCTGCACCTCGTCGCCGCTGAGCGCGTGCAGGTACTGCTTCTGCGTCTCCTTGAGGACGAGCAACATCTCATAGGGGCGGCGCATGAAATAAGTGACCAACAGCACCGCCGGACCGTAATCTCGCACCTGCAGCGACGGCGGGTTTTCTCGCAGCAGATAAGCGGTAAATGTCTCTCCCTTGGCCTGCCGAAAACGCCAGTCGTCCAGCAGCCTCCGGGGCATGAGATTGCTGAAGGCGATCTGCTGGTGCCCGTGGGTCAGGGAACCGCCCACAAGGTGACCATAGTTCTTGATAATGGAGACAAAGGCGGGGGCGTCCGTGGGATTGGCGAGCGCCTGGGGACAAACTGCCCCCCCTTTTGAGAGCAACGTCTCCTCCAACGCTGCCAGCCGCTCCATCACAATGACACAATCTCGCAGGGGCAGGTTGTGCCAATCGCGGTCGTGCAGCGAAGACGTCCATTGCAGGAGATGCAGCCCGCGCGCGGGACGCGGCTCGCTGGCGACGGGCGCCACGTCCGAGACGGGCAGGGCGGTAAAAGGATAGAGGATGGGGTAGAGGTTCTTATTGATAAAGGTGACGCCCTCACTCAATTCCGCCACGTCAATGATACCCGTCGTCTCCCCCTGACAGACCACACACGGTCGCTCCGGCGGCGCCGCGACCTGCTTGTCGGTCGGGCGGTTATCATGAGGACGGCGCGCGCGCGCCGCGTTGAAGACGACGCGCTCCTCATTGCGCGGATCGATCTGATAGACACCATCAGGCCGAAAGTCGTCCAAGCCCGGTTCCTCTCGCACGAGGTGCGTCAGGCGCTCGAAGGAGAGCGCCGCGCCGTCCTCCGCCTCGACGAGAGTAGCGAGCCGTTCAGGATCAAGCTGCTGCTCAGATGACACGGTGAAACCTCCCG
>CAZCPK010000060.1:0-6023 GCA_964500755.1 uncultured Anaerolineales bacterium | reverse complement strand
CTCCCGCTCAACGGGTCACACGGATTCCACACGAGCACGTGCGAGAGCATCCGGTCAATTCGTTAAATCCGTTGACGCTATCGCCTCCAAGAATTCGGGCACCTGCTTCGACCACGTAAAATAGGGCACGGTGATCTCGAGGGCCCGACTGCCGATCTTACGCGACAAGGACGGATTCGTCAAGAGGCGCGTCAACGCGGCGGCGAAGCCGACGACATCGTCGGCTTGTCCCACGAGCGCCCCCGCCCCCTGACGCAGCGGTTGATCGCTGCCGGGCACAGGCACCGTCTCGACGTCCTCACCCAGCAGATACTCCGTGGCAAAGGGCACCCGATCGCTGGCGACGACCGGCACGCCGGTGGCAGCGGCCTCCTCCGCCGACATGCCGAAGCCCTCCATGATCGAGGGCGTGCAGTAGACGTCGGTGATGGCGTAAAGCGTCGGCAACCACGCCCAAACGGAGCCCAGCACGATCACGTCCTCCTGCAGACCGTTCTCCGCGATCAGCGAAAACAGTTCATCCGCCAGCGGCTGCGCTGTCTCGTCAATGGTGACGATCAGCAGGCTCTCGGGAACGTCGGCGTGAGCCGCGGCGAAGGCCCGAATCAGGACGTCCTTGCGCTTGGTCGTGTCCGTGCGGCTGATTTCGGTGACGATCTTTCGCGAGCGCAGCGCGTCAGGCGCCAGGGCCGAACGTTCGCTCAGGAAGTTCCAGACGGGATCGGTGGCAGCGACCTCGCGGGGGTGATAGCGTTCGGTGTCGACGCAGGGCGGCAGGAAGAGCGCGGGGCCGGTATAGACGTAGTCCTCACGCAACGCCTCCTGGATGGTGGAGGAGGTCGCCACGACGCCGTCCACCTGCTCTACCAACGTCTCCTCGATGGCGACGCGCTCGTCGATGTGCAACTCGGCCCACCGCTCCGACGCGACGTTGCGCCGCTTGACGGTCCCCAGCGAGTGCGGCACCCAGTAGTGCGGGACCGGATGCGCGCGGCGTCGGTTGTAGCGCCGCCCCAGCGCCGCGCCGTCCCAGTAGTGGGAGAGGATCAGATCCACGTCGGTGCCCTCCAGCGCCAGGGCCTCCGCGCACGCGTCGACGAGGTACGGGATGCGCGAGGCCATCTCCTCCTTGCGGACGAATGCATCCAGACCGTCCTGCAGATAGAGAATGCGCCGGAAAGCGTCCTTATAATGAAAGCCGCGCCGCGGCTCGTGGGTGGTGGGATGCTCGTAGCCGCCCCGGTTCAAGATCGTGATCTTGAAGCCCTCCTCTGCCAACTCCGCCGTGAAGCGGTTGACGAAGACGTTCTGCCCACCGGTATCCGGCAGGCCCGGGGCGATCTCCCACTCGTGAACGCCGTGATTGGTGATCATCAGCACGTGCGGGCGCGGAGACTGCAAAAAGCGGGTCGCGGTTTTCGCCATGGGCCCCAACCTCTAGGCGCCTTTGATGCCGCTGGTAGCGACGCTCTGCACGAACCACTTCTGGAACAACAGAAAGATGATCAACACCGGCACGGTGATCATCGACGCGAAGGCCATCAGGTCGCCCCAGAGGCGGGGATCCTGACCAAAGAAAGCCTGCATGCCGATGGTGAGCGGGCGCACCTCCCCACCCCGCGTGACCATCAGCGGCCAGAGGAAGTCGCCCCAGTGCGTGAGGAACTGCAGGATCGCGACGGTGGCGAAGACGGGCTTCGAGAGGGGCAGCACAATGCTCCAGAAGATACGCAGGCGGCTGGCACCGTCGACCAGGGCAGCCTCCTCCAGCTCGTAGGGCAAGCCGATGAAGAACTGGTGAAAGAGGTAGATGGAGAACGCATCTGCGATAAAGGGGATAATCTGGACGTGGTAGGTGTCGAGCCAGGTAGTAGACCCGTCAAACCAGGGCAGATTGTTGACGAAGAGCAGCAGCGGCACCGCCACCGACTGGAAAGGGATGATAATCAGCGCGACGACGATGGAGAGAATTGCGCTGCGTCCCTTGTACTCCAATCGCGCCAGCGCGTAGGCGATGAGACTGTTGACGAGGAGGCCCAACGCCACCATCGTGCCGACGATAAAGACCGAGTTGAACATCAGCTGGCCGAAGTTCGTCTGTGCGAAGACGTCTCGATAATTCTTAAAGCCCAGGTCGCCCCGGGGAACGAAGGCATAGAGCGTGCTCATGTCGGTTGTGACCTGCATCTCGCTGTTTTTGATCGAGGAGACGAGCATAAAGATGATGGGAAAGAGAAAGAAGAATCCGATGGCGCTCATCAGCAAGTAGCTCAGGGCCCGTTTGAAAAACTTACGCAGACGGTATCCCAGACTATACGGAGAATCTTGTATCGTCATATCACACTCTACCTTTCCGTGGGCAGGAATCGGCGCTGCAGTACCGAGACGCCCAACACAATGAGGAAAAAGACGATGCTGATCGCAGCAGCATACCCCACCCGCAGGTTCCCCCAGCCCTGGTGAACGAGGTGGACGATGGTCGTCATGGAGGCGTTCTGGGGCCCGCCCTGAGTCATCACCTCCACCTGTGTAAAGAGCTTGAAGGCCAGGATCGTCGTCGATACGACGACGAAAATCGTGGTATTGCGCAGTTGAGGCAGGGTGATAAAGAGGAACTTCTGGATCCTGTTCGCGCCATCGACCTCGGCGGCCTCGTAGAGATAATCGGGGATGTCCTGCAGGCCGGCCAGGAAGATCACCATCTGAAAGCCGGCGCCCTGCCAGATAGAAAGCACCATGATGGCCGGAAAGACCAGCCTGGTGTTCTGCAGCCAGTTATAGGGGCCCAAGGCCCCGAAGGAGACCGTCTGGATGACGGCGTTGATCAAGCCGTCCGGGTTGTAGAGAAAGGTCCAGATAATCGCCACGACGACCATGGTGGTGACCACCGGGCTGAAGTAAATCGTCCGAAAGACGTTCATCCCCTTCAGCTTCTGGTTGACCAACAGGGCCAGGAAAAGAGCCAGGCCGGTCTGTACCGGAACCACGACGGCGGCAAAATAGAAGTTATTGAACAATCCTCGTAGGAACGCCTTGTCTTCCAGTAGGCGGAGGTAGTTGCGCAGGCCGACAAACTGCGTCGGCAGATTTGGATTGGGAATGAGACGTTGATTAGTGAAGGAGAGGCCCACGGCCATGAAGAAGGGGACGGCGAGGAACAGAATGAGCAGAAGAAGCGCCGGTGTGGAGAAAAGCCAGGCAATCACCGCCTCGGACCGTTTGCGTTCCGAGAGACTCGAGCTTTCTGATGCATTGACAGTCATTTTCGCCTCCCTGGTGACTCGTTGGGAGCAGATAGACCTGCTCCCAACGAGCGATTTAATGGGACAGGGTCAGTTCTCCGGAGTCGGATACCCCTGGTTATCTTCGATGTCCTGGTCGATCTCCTGGACCGCCTCGTCCAGCTCCTCCTGGACGTCGGCGCCGGCGACGATGTTGTTCACAGCCTCGGAGAATGACGATGTGATGGTGGGATAGGCCGCCGTGGCGGGGCGCGGGATGGCCCAGCCCTCCTGGAGTTGCTGCACGAAGATGTTCAGCTCCCCGCCTTCACCGTAGAGCTCCGACTGCTCGATGGCGCTCACACGGGCGGGCACTGCGCCGTTGGCGTTAGTCATGCGCAGGATCTGATCGGGTTGGATCAGATACTCGAGGAACGCCCAGGCGCCGTCGGGGTTCGGACAATTGGTGGTGATGCCCCAGTTCCAGGAGCCCATGCCGGTGGCAGCTTGCTCGGGCCACAGAGGCATGGGGAGGACAGCCAGATCTTCCCCCAGCCCCTCGCTGTGAGGGCCCCACATCCAGTGGCCGACGTAGGAGAGCGCGGTGATCTTCTTGCCGTAGAAGTCGTCGTCGCCACCCGGTTGCGCGACCGCGTAGCCGTCCTCAAAGAGGCTCTGGAACCACTGCATTGCCTCCACGGACTGCGGGCTGTTGAGCACACCGTCGGCGCTCTGGTAGTCGCTGCGGTCGATAAGATCGCCGCCGAAGCCCTGCACGATGGGCGAGAAGCCGTAGGTGAACCACTCACCGGCGCCGTAGTTCATCTTGAAGTCGATGGCGTACTCGACCTGCTCTAGGGCCTGAAGGGCCTCCAGCGCCGCGGTGAACTCCTCGAAGGTCCAGGCGTCGTCGAGGCCCTCAGGGACCCGGACTCCCGCCTCTTCAAGGTACGCTGTGTTGGCCCAGATGCCCAGACCCGAGTCGAAGGTGCCCAGGCTGTAGAGACTGCCCGCGTAGGTGCCCTGGTCGATAATGGACGGCAGGAAGTCGCCGAGCAATTCGTCGGAGACGTATTCGTCGATGGGGCGTAGGTAGCCGGCCCAGGCGTAGTTGTAGAGGTTCGGGCCGTCGAAGTCGAGCAAACAGGGCAGATCACCGGCTAACGCCGCCGAGTTCACCTGATCGTTGTAGGAGCCCTCGGGCAGCTGTACCGCGTCGATCTCGTACTCGTCTTGCATCGCGTTGAAATCCTCTACCTGAGCGTTAAGCACGTCACGTTCCTCACCCTTACCGGAATGGAACCAGATCTTAACGGTAATCGGTTCGGCGATCTCTTCCTCCTCAGGCGCTTCGGGCGCTTCGGTAGGCGCTCCGCCGTCACAGGCTGTGAGCAAGATCGACGTGACAATCAAGAGACTCAGCAGGGACCACAAGAAGTTGCGCTTACTCATTTCTGTTCCTCCTTCATGCTAAAGGGTAATATCTCAATAGGTTGCCGTCGGGCGAACACTTCCATACATATCTCTATACCGCCACCTCCTTTTCCCAAGCAACGCGAATGCCTTCAATTAAAATTGTGGATACGGTAGCGAGTGACGGGTCCGATAAAGACTCTTCCCTACGAAGAAAGCGTCACACGCCCCGCATTGCTCAAAAAAGCACATTTTCTCTCGGATCCTTCTTGCAGCAACCACCATCACCTGCCCTGAAAAGGGGCGGTCAAGCAAAAACACGGGCCACATCTATACAAAAAGTTAGGGAGTACCGTTCGGTGGAGCGGTGGAGGTGCGGATGACCAGTTCGACCGGCAAGGATTTCTGCACAATCTCCCTATGCGGTTTTTTCAACGTCTCAAGTAACAGCTCAACACCATATTTGCCCGATTCGAAGAGCATCTGGCGAAGGGTGGTCAACTGCATGATGTCGGCGAGCTCGATGTCGTCGTAGCCGACGACGGAGAGGTCTTCGGGAACACGCAGCCCCACGTGACGCGCGGCCTCTAGCACACCAACCGCCTGCATGTCGCTGGCGGCGAAGATAGCCGTCGGCCGTTCAGCGCGAGAGAGCATCTGCTCCGCCAGTTCGCGGGCCGACCGGCGACCGTGCTCTCCCTCAGCGTAATATTCGGGTCGCAGGGGAAGGTCTGCGGCCTGCAGAGCATTCTCGTATCCTTGATGACGATCACGGCTCGACGTGAAGTGAAAGGGCGTTTCGACGACGTCACCGATAAATCCGATTCGCCGATGCCCCAGATCTATCAGGTGCCGCGTTGCGATTTCGCCGCCCTTTACGTCGTCGACACAAATCTGGTGGAAGTTATCCAGTAACGGATGCTCGGAATCGATCAACACCACCGGCGTCGCGGCTTTGGCCAACAGCGCCGCCTCCTCATCGGAAGGCGGCAACGAGAGCAGCAGCGTGCCGTCGACGTGTTCCCTGGGAGGGAGATGGTGGAAAAAGTTGCGGCGAAGTTCCGGCGTGTCGATGTTGTAGATAAGCAGGTCATAGGGAGTTCGTGAGAGCACGCTCACCACGCCGTTGAGACGCTCGCTGAAAGCCGGACGCGTGAAAAAGGGGACGACCACGGCGATGGTCAGCGTCTTGCCGGACGACAACCGGCGAGCGATGGTGTTGGGCCGGTAGTTGAGCTCCTCAATAACGGTCAGCACGTGTTGACGTGTCTCCTCGCTGACCAGGGGGCTGTCGTTAAGAACGCGGGAGACAGTGCCGAGTCCCACGCCGGCTTTCTTGGCAACGTCGCGGATTGTGGTCAAATCCCATCCTCCTACTGACTGCTTATC